>CALDZQ010000238.1 GCA_937944035.1 uncultured Neomegalonema sp.
GCGCACGATTTGCGGCAGCTCGATGTCGATAACCTGCGTCCAGTAATCACGCGGGACGTTGATTTGTGCGGGAGCCGATCCGCGCCATGCCATTTCGATCACGCGGTTCAGGACTTCGGCCATACGCGACGGGTCGCGAACCTCTTCCTGATAGCAGACCATGTCCTCAAACAGTTTCATCTGTTCGATTTCCTGGAAACCGCCCTGACCGATGGTCTTATTTGCCGCTTGCGGTGTGACCAGCAGCATGGGGGTGTGGTTCCAGTAAGCCGTTTTCACGGGCGTCACGAAGTTGGTGATGCCGGGGCCGTTTTGGGCGACGGCCATGCACATTTTTCCTGTCGCGCGGGTGAAACCGTCCGCGATCATGCCGCCTGATGTTTCATGGGCGCAGTCCCAGAAGGTGATGCCCGCTTGCGGGAACAGATCGGAGATCGGCATCATGGCCGAGCCGATAATTCCAAACGCGTGTTCGATGCCGTGCATTTGCAGCACTTTTACGAACGCTTCCTCGGTGGTCATTTTCATCAGTCAGATCCCTCTGATTATAGCAAGTCATTCGGTTGGCACGATGGCGTCGACTCACTGCCGTTCGCCGTTACACCGTTTCATTTATGATGGCATAGCAAAAAAACGAGACTCTAAATATCAAAATTTGAATGCAGCTTTACTATAATTAATATCATCATGGCTGTTCCAGTGCCAAATAAGCCTTTGGATAAGGCCAGATGGTGATCCAGTTTAAGTTTGTCGTGGCGGAAAGTGTAGCCTCCGCGCGCTTTGCGGAGGGGCGGTGATTCAGCGCAGGGCGGACCCCTTAACGCGGGGGCAGGCGCAGGGCGCCGTCGAGGCGGATGACCTCGCCGTTCAGCATCGGGTTGCGGGCGATGTGTTGGACCAGCATGGCGAACTCGGACGGATCGCCGAGGCGTGAGGGGCAGGGGACGCTGCCGCCCAGCGCGTCCTGCACGTCTTGGGGCAGTCCTTCCATCAACGGGGTTTTAAACAGGCCCGGCGCGATGCACATGACGCGCACCCCGTCGCGGGCGAGATCGCGGGCCATCGGCAGGGTCATCGCGGCGACGCCGCCTTTGGAGGCGGCATAGGCGACCTGGCCGATCTGGCCCTCATAGGCGGCAATCGAGGCGGTGTTGATGATGACGCCGCGCCCGCCGCCGTCGAGCGGGTCCAGCCCGACCATCGCGGCGGCGGCCTGGGAGGCGAGGTTGAAGACGCCCGTGAGGTTGATGGCGATGGCTTTGGCGAAGAGGGCGGCATCATGCGCGCCCTCGCGGCCCACGGTTTTCGCCCCCGGTGCAATGCCCGCGCAGGCGACGGAGAGGCGGGCGGGGCCGTTGGCGGCGGCGGCTTGGTCGAGCGCCGCCGCGACGCTGTCGGGGTCGGTCACGTCGGTGCGGATGTAGAGCGCGCCTGTCTCCGAGGCGACGCGTGCGCCGCGATCCCCGTCGAGGTCGAGCAGGGCGACGGGGCAACCCGCCTTGCGCATCCGCCGCGCCACGGCTTCACCAAGCCCCGATGCACCGCCGGAAATAACGACGGGGGTTTGCGCGGACAGGTGCATGGCTTTCTCCTCGGATTTTTGCAAAGTTGAGGCATATTGACCGTATTGCGTCCGTTTGCCCACAGGAGAATCCGATGACGCCCCCCGTTTCCGATACCATGCGCCGCCGTATTCTCTCGGAGTTGGCTGATATTGAAGCCAAAGAGGATGCGCGGATTTTGTTCGCCGTTGAATCCGGCTCGCGGGCATGGGGGTTTCATTCGACGGATAGCGACTATGACGTGCGGTTTGTCTATGTGCGGCCCGTTGATTGGCATCTGTCGCTGAAGCCGGGGCGGGATGTGATTGAGCGGCCTGTGGACGCGGTGCTGGATGTTTCCGGCTGGGATTTGCGCAAAGCGCTCAATCTGGCTCTCGGCTCGAACGCGGTGATCTCCGAATGGCTGCAATCCCCGATCCGGTATATCGCGGATGAAGAGGCGGTGGGCGTTTTGACCGCTTTCACCCGCAAGGCGCTCGACCGGCGGTCGGTGACTTGGCACTACCTGTCATTGCTGAAACGTCAGCGCGCGCGGCTGATCGGACCGGAGGGCGGGGTGCGGTTGAAGCGGTATTTCTATTGCCTGCGCCCCGCGCTGACCTTGCGCTGGATGCGCTTGAAGCTGTCGGCTATGCCGCCGATGGATATGGAAACGCTGATGGCGGGGTGCGATTTGGACGGGGCCATCCGTTCGCTGGCCGATGATCTGATCGCGCTTAAAAAGCGGGTGACGGAACAGCGGGAGGAAGGCGCTTCGGTTCCGGGGCTGGATAGGATGATCGCATTCGAACAACAGGCGGCGGAAGAATGGCTCAATTTCAACGCGAAATCCGTCCCTGAGCCGGATTTGATCGGCGCGGCGGAGGCGATACATAGGTCGTATGTGCGGGCTTTAGGATAGTGCCGTGAAACCGGAGAAATAAGGAGAAATAAGGAGAAATAATATGAGCTGGTCCCCTGATCCCGATCCCGTCCCCGGTGATGCCGCGTCGGTGGATGCGATTAAGACCGTTATCACGCCGCGTGCGGTGGATTTGGGGGAGATGACGGTGCGCCGTGCGCTGCCCTCGACCAAGGGGCAGTTGGTGGGGCGGGGTAAGCACGGTTGATGTGCGCCGTGACCTTGAAGCCATATAATGAGTTGTCTTACCGCGACGGTGTTCTGCCTCCGGTATCGATTTGGCACTTGACGGGCGCTGGTGCGGGTGGATAAGTTCCTTTTTTGTTCGATATGACGAAGGGACTTTTACGCTGGACTGGATGCTCGCCATAGACCGCAATCGGGATGCGTTGCTGCGGATGGTTGCCGCGCTGCTCGTGATGGCGGGCGGCGGGGTGGTGTCTGTGCTGCCGCGCTCGGTTCGGACCGAGATTTTCAGCGTGTTGCGGCCTGCGGAATCCGCTTTGCGGCGGCTTGTGCTGGTGGTGAAGGAAGTTCTGGCGATTCAGGCGGGGGTCGCCGCCGCGCGGGGCGCGGGGACGGGGCCGGTTGGCGCGTCTTCGGGCGCGGGCGTTCGTGTGCCGTCGATTGCGCTGTTTGATCGTAGAAAATGCTTTGATTTCAAAGGCCACCCGCCCGTCACGCGCGGTAATCCGCGTGTCTGGATGCCGGGGATGGAGTATCCGGTTTTTGAGCCGAAAACCGTACCGCTGCCCGATGATCCGGTGAGTGCGGAGCGCCTGTGCCGCCGTCTGCAAGCGTTGCAGCGGGCGCTGGGTGATTTGCCGAAGCAGGCGCGCAGGCTGGCGCGGTGGCAGGCGAAGCGGGATGCGGTGGTGTCTGAACGGCCAAGTTATCCGCCGATACGGCCCGGCCGGCCGCCGGGTTATCGGGCGCGGATTTCCCATCCGGTCGATTCCGTCCTGCAAGATTGCCACGCGCTGGCGCTGTATGCGCTGCACGATCCGCCGGATACGTCGTGAGGGGTGTCGGGGATTTAAGGGTTTGGGTTGCCCCGCGTTTGGCGCGGGGCAGGGTAGAATTGTGCGTGGTCGACAGACGCCCCGCATCGAGTGCGGGGCAGGGCGTAAAGTGTTACAATCCCAATGACTTATAGCTTTCGGCCACGCGCCCGATCGAGATCAGGAAGGCCGCTGTGCGCAGGTCTACCCCCTCATGGGCGCGCTCGTGCCAGATCTCGGCCATGTTCTGATAGGCGATGCGCATCGTGTCATCGAGGCCGGAGCGCACGAGGGTCAGCTCATCGGCCCCTTGCAGAATGCGTTCGCGGTTGCCGGCGCTGAAGCTTTTGCCGGTGATGGTCTCGATTTCGTCGACCAGCAGGTTGTGGAAGCCTTCCTCCTGCCGCCGCTGCATCCGGCCGAAGCGGATATGGGAGAGGTTTTTGACCCACTCGAAATACGACACCGTCACACCGCCGGCGTTGGCGTACATATCGGGGATAATGACACAGCCCTTGGCGCGCAGGGTCTGGTCGGCCCCCGCCGTAACCGGCCCGTTCGCCGCCTCGATAATCAACGGCGCCGAAATGCGCTCGGCATTGGACATATTGATGACGCCCTCCAGCGCGGCCGGGATCAGGATGTCGCACTCGTTCTCCAGCACTTTCGAGCCATCGGCGACATACCGGGCATCGGCGTATCCGCGAATGCCGCCATGCTCGGCGATATGGGCCTTAACGCTTTCAATATGCAGCCCTTTTTCGTTCACCAGCGCACCGTCACGCTCGATAATCGCGGTGATCTTGCAGCCGTCCTCCTCCTCAAGGAATTTCGCCGCGTGATAGCCGACATTGCCCAGACCCTGCACAATCACGCGCTTTCCATCCAGCGTTCCGCTGAGATTTGCGGCGGCTACGTCTTTGGGGTGGCGGAAAAATTCCTGCAACGCGTATTGAACACCGCGCCCTGTCGCCTCGGTCCGGCCCGCGATGCCGCCGACATTACGCGGTTTTCCGGTCACGCAGGCGCGGGCGTTGATGTCGTCGGTTTTCACGCGCTTATAGGCATCGGCAATCCAGGCCATCTCGCGCTCGCCCGTCCCCATATCGGGGGCCGGAACGTTTTGGGCGGGGTGGATCAGGTCGCGTTTGATGAGTTCATAGGCAAACCGCCGGGTAATGCGCTCCAGCTCATCAACGTCCCAGGCATTCGGATCAATGCACAGACCGCCTTTCGAGCCGCCAAACGGCACTTCGACCAGCGCACATTTGTAGGTCATCAGCGCGGCCAGCGCCTCAACCTCGTTCTGCTCGACCGCGAGGGAGTAGCGAATGCCGCCTTTAACAGGCTCGGAATGCTCGGAATGAACCGAGCGGTAGCCCGTGAAAGTGACGATCTCGCCGCGCAATTTCACCCCGAAGCGGACGATATACGTGGAGTTTGCGACGCGGATTTTCTCGGCCATGCCCGGCGGCAAATCCATGAGCGAAGCGGCGCGGTTGAACATCATATCAACAGAATCGCGAAAGCTCGGTTCGCCTGTCACTGTTCCGCTCATGGGGTAAATCTCCTTTTAGAATGAATTATTTATGCTCATTTGCAACTAACTTGAGGCAGAAAATGCGCCAAGATTTGGGCATTTTCTGACGCTCTATGGTTCAACTCGATCGCGGATGGCTGTAGACGGCGTACATATCAAACTAAGCTTGTTCCGCGTTGTGCGTCAAACTGTCAAATCGGTATTTTCTTTAACGTTTTCGTGGTTTTGCCCGCGTGGTCGGATCGGCATTGAGCGGGTCTTCCGGCCACGGATGGCGGGGGTATTGGCTGCGCAGGTCTTTGCGGACATCGGCGTAGGAATTGGTCCAAAAACCCGGTAAATCCCCCGTCACCTGCACCGGACGGCGGGCTGGTGAGAGAAGACGCACCAGCAAGGGCACGCGCCCGTTCATTATGCTGGGGTGGGTTTTTGTGCCGAACATCTCCTGCACGCGCACATCCAAAGCCGGGGGATCGCTGGCGTAATCGATCTTCGCCTTACTGCCCGCCGCCGTGACCAGCGAGGAAGGGGCAAGACGATCCAGCGCTTCGCGGGCGTTCCAATCAAGGGTGTCGCGCAGGATAGTCTCCAGCGGCAGTGCGGCAAAATCGGCCTTGGTTCTGACTTTGCCGAGATGGGGAAGAAGCCAGTTTTCGGCGGTTTCGAGCAGTTTTTCATCGCTCCAATCGGGTAAGGTGTCGCTGTGCGGTGCGGCCCAGCGCACACGCGCGCGAAGACGGTCAGCACCCTCGCGCCAGGGCAGGACTTCCAGCCCGTATTTCCGCAACCCGTCCAGCGCCGCACCCGCAACGGCTTCAGCGGGAACATCGGTCCATTTCTGCGCGTCGAGGGCGATGGCGCCGAGGCGGCGCTCGTTTCGGGCGAGGACGCCGCTGCTCTGGCTGTCCCAGACACAGAGCGCCTCATCGGTGATTTGATCGGCGAACGCCTCCTCGATTTGCGACAGCGTGATCCGGGCGGCGAGGCGGATTCGGGCCTCGCGCGGGTTGCCGTCGAGATGGGCAATGGCGAGGAAGCGCTCGCCCGCCAGCTTGTCCGCCGCATCGAAAAAGATCGCTCCCTTGCCGCCGGACAACACGAAA
>CALDZQ010000239.1 GCA_937944035.1 uncultured Neomegalonema sp.
TAGTAGGTCTTGCACCGTCCTGTCTGTTCCGGCCTATTCCGAATAGGAATGGGGGATAATATGGCGGATGACACATTCGAAGTAGCGTTAAAGCGATCTGTGAAGAACGGTCGCCATCCTGAAAAGGCGCTTATAGCGTTATCAAGGGCAATGGGTTCATTGCCCGACTCGGAAAACGCGCTGAAACAAGAAGTTAGAGCATCCTGAACGATCCTTATATGGTTCAGGATGCTCTAAAACAGTATATATGTCATGGAGTTACCCCGTCGCAGGCATCTGCGGCGGGTTTTTTTGTGCGACACCCCAACCGCCAATGCCTCCCGCCTGACCTGTCAGGGGGAGTTTTGCTGTGGGCGGGTGGTGGACGGGGCGGTCACGTATCGGGCGGGTGCAAAACATACAGCGCGAGTGCATGGCAATCGGCGAGGAGATGATCCACCGGATGCCGCTTCCGGTCCCGATGGCCGGGCGGTTTTCCGGGACGCATCGGCCGGATATATTTTCCGGTCTGCGCCCGCGCCGTCTCCCGCTTTGCCAGCCACCGCGCCATACGCCGGGCCTGTCCCGGCACATCGTCAAGCGCGTGTTTCAACGCGTTCAAGCGCCGCAGCAGTGCCGTTGCATTGACAAGATCGTCCGGTGAGGACGCAGTTACGGTGTCAAAGACCGGATCATCCATCCCCGGTTCCCAAATGCGCGGTTGATACCGGGCAAAGCGGCGGACATGGGGTTCGAAATTCTTCCTCCGGTCAAACAGGGCAAAGCACGGCACATCCCGGCGCTCGCCGCGTGGCAGCGGGCCGAAGCCTTTCGTCATATCGCTACCGGTATCCGTATCGGAATATGCGGCGGGGCGGTTTTGTGCCGCCGCCGTGATCGCTTTCACTGCCATAACGACGACAAGCAGACGCCGGAAGGCCGACTCCGCAGGGCGCAAAATCCGCACGACCGCCGCATGAAGGTGTCGCGACATCCGCAGCGTATCATCGTCCTGCGATCCGTCGCCCGCGACGCCCGCCATCGCAAAGATCATGGCGAGCATTCGCAGCAACGCATCACGATTGCGGTTTATGACGCGTGTCCAGTCCATCGGCTTCCTTCATTCAAACAACGTGGGGTGTTTAGAACATTAAAAGAACAATAGTCAACAGCGCGCGCATAAAAAAAGCCCCGCAGCATGACGCTGCAGGGCTTCGGATTGGTCTCAACCGGACCGTTTCAGATCAAGATCACTCAGGAGCGAAATCGAACTGGATACGACGGTTGCGGGCAAACGCCTCACGGGACGATCCGCCATCAATCGGCTGCGTTTCCGCAAAGCCGATGGCTGCCAGACGATCCGCAGGGACGCCGCGTTGCTCAAGATACGTGACCACGTTCGCTGCACGGGCCGCCGACAGGGTCCAGTTTGAAGGATACTGGATCGTGTTGATCGGATCGGCATCGGTGTGGCCTTCGACAACAATCTTGCCCCGTGCGTCAGGACGCTCGGCAAGGAAGCTGCTCATCGCATCCGCAGCGCGGTTAAGAACAGCTTGGCCCTGGGCCGAAAGCTGCGCCGAACCGGAGGAGAACGTGACGTTCGAGCTGAGGTAGAACGAGCCATCTTCGTTGATGACCACATCCTCACCCATCGCATTGATGAGACCGGCACGCAGGGCGTCGCTATCGACATTACGGGCTGGCGCAGCGTTGCGGGCTTCTTCGAGCTGGCGGGCCAGTTCGGATGTTTCCGCACGCGATGCCAGCAGCATGGCTTGCAGCGCGCTGGCTTCCGCCGCGTTCGCACTCAGACTGTTGACGTTCTCATTGAGCGCGTCGATCTGAGCCTGAAGCGCCGCTTCCGATGCGCGGGCCGCATCCAGTTGCGCTTGCAGATCAGCCGCCGTTGCGTTTGCACCGGATGTCGCTGCATTCGCTTCGGCAAGACGTGCCTTGTAAGCGTCAATCGCTTCGGGCAGCGGAGCCGCCGCCAGCTGTGCGCCAAAGCGTGCCGCACGTTCTTGCGCAGCGGCGAGTTGCTCCTCAAGCTGACTGTTCGACAGGCTGAGCGTGCTCAGTTCCGCCTGAACGCCTTCGAGGTTGCCGGCCAGTTGCGTCGCCCGTGTGTTGGCATCGCCAAGCTGCGCCACATTCGTGCGCAGTTCAGCAAGCTCACGCTCAAGCTCAGCGTTACGATCACGTTGTTCTGCGAGCAGCGCCTGCAGATCACTTGCCCGTGCCGCCGCTTTCTCAAGATCGGCAGCGGTCGCTGTCATGTCTTCTTCGAGTGCCGCAATCTTAGCTGCGTTCTCATCACGTGCCGCGCTGGCCGCATCACGCTCACCGTTAGCCGCGCTCAGCGCCGCATTCAGGTCCGCATTGGCAGCGTCAGCCGCCGCTTTGGCATCAGCCATCGCTTTTTCACCGGCGGCCAACTCTTCTTCAAGAGCGGCAATCCGGGCCGCGTTTTCGTCACGGGCCGTGGTCATGTCGAGGACAGACGTTTGCGCCGTGGCGAGTTCCGCTTCCAGTGCGCTGATACGCTGCGCATTGCCTTCAGAGGCTGCATTCGCCTCATCAAGCGCTTTCTGCGCGGCTTCCAGTTCAGCATTCAGTGCGGCCATCCGTTCGGAGTCGCCCGCTTTCGCGTCTTCGAGCGCTTTTTGCAGCGCTGCAATTTCCGCTTCCAGCGCTGCAATCTTCTCAGACTGCGCCGCTTGCGCTTCGCTCAGCGAGGTTTCCGCCATACTCAGATCGGCTTCAAGCAGCGCGATTTGGTTGCTGGCATCGGTATTCGCCGTGTTCGAGGTTTCAAGCGCGGCGTTTGCTGCCGCCAGTTCGGTTTCGAGTTCACCGATCCGGGTTTGCATCGCGGCGATGTCGCCGGTCTGCGCCTCTTGTGCGCTCATCAGCGATTTGCGGGCTGTTGCCAGCGCCGCGCCAAGCTGGTCACGGTCCTCGGTCAGCGACGCGTTTGTCGCTTTCAGGCCGGTGATGTTTTCAAGCGCGGTATCACGCTCTTCGTTCAGGTCGATCGCAGTCGCTTCCATCGTGCCGATCACGCCTTTCAGACGATCACGATCATCGGTCAGCGCACCGATCTGGCGCTCATAGTCTTCGACAACGGTATCAAAGCCATCGATTTCAGCTTTCAGCGCCGCATTGGCGGCCATTGCTTCTTCGGATGCTTTAACACGCGCGGCCACATCGCCATCTTCAACCGAAGATTTCAGCGCGGCATAGTCAGCCTGGGCTTGGTCCAGTTGCGCCTGAAGGGCGGCAACTTCTTCTTCGCTGGCAGCTGTCATCTCGCTGAGTGCAGCTTGAAGACGGCTGATTTCGGTTTCACTGCGGGCCAGATCACCACGGAGGGTTTCAAGCTCGCCTTCAGTCTCTTCAGCAGAGCCGGAGAGCAGGCTCAACCGTTCGGCTTTTTGACCGGCGGTTTCTTCCGCGACGGTCAGCGCGCCTTTAAGACGCTCGATCTCGGCCTCAAGGCCCGATTTCGCGCTTGTTGCCGCTGCAAGTTCGATTTTCATCGATTGCGCCGCCGCGCCCAGCTCTTCGGAGTTTGCCGTCAGCGAGGTGTTGCGGACTGTCAGGTCTTCAATATCCGCTTCAAGCGCCGCTTTCTGACGCTCAAGATCAGAAATATCCGTGCGCAGTTTCTGCTCGGTTTCGAGCGCGGTATTGATGCTCTTCTCAGAAACGTTCAGCGCGCCTTTCAGCGACGACAGCGCTGCGAGGTGGGCGCTTGTTTCTTCGGTTTTGGCCTTGCTGACCGCACGGCTGGCTTCCAGCTCCGCGCTCATCGAGCGGATTTGGCTGTCATAGTCGTTTTTCAGATCAACCAGGCTCGATCCCTGATTTTGCTCCAGCATCGCGCGCAATGCAGCGATTTCCGCGCTGACACCGTCATCCGCGGGGGCCGTCGCCATCAATGTGGTCGGGGCGGTTACGACAGGCTCAGGCTGTTCAGCCAGTTGCGCCATCGCTTCATCAGCGGTGGTTTCCGCTTCCAACAGCAGACCGGAAAGCCGGTTCACTTCGACGTTCAGGTCCGTGTTGCGCAATTCGACCGCTTCCAGCTCGGCGCGCATCATTTCCATGTCGCTGCCTTGGTTCTCAAGGTCGCGCAATGCGGTGGCTTTTTCCTCGTAACGCGTTGAGAGATCGGCGTATGCCAGCTCCGCGTCGTCCAGTTTGCCGCGTGCCGTGGCCAGATCGGCGTCGAGCGCGTTGCGCTGGTCGGTCAGCTCGGTGAGTCGGCCGCGTACCGTTTCAAGCGCGTCTTCAGGCGCGGCATCTGCCGTCAGCCCTGCGATTCCAAGGCCGGTGATGCCGGTGGCAACTGCCGCCAGCTTGCCTTTGTTGGCTTTCAAGCTGTCTGCGAGCGAGGCTTTTTCCGCCTCCAGCGCCGCACGTGAAGCTTCGATTTCGGCTTTCTCTGAGGCCAAAGCGGCAAGCGATGCCTCGGTTTCCTGGAGTTCCAGGCTTTGACTTGCAGAGGTTTCTTCCAGTGCCGCCAACTTGGCGATTCGATGCGAGTCATCGGAACAGGTGGTCAGGCCCAGCGCGCCAAAACCGAGAAGGAAAACGCCGAGAAGCGCCCAAACGAGCGCTTTGCAGTCGACGAGTCGTTGATAAAAGGATGCCATTACGGTGCAGCTCCTACGAGGATACCCAAAAAATGCGAACAGTGTTCGCCCCGGGCGGACAGTATCCGTTCCGCCCGCGCCCCACAAGGTTTCGGAGTCAGATTTAGTTGAGAAAAATGCACGATCTTCTTTTGGTTGAAATGCTGTCGGTAGTAAAACCTTACGTTAGCACTTTAATTGTGCCGTCTTGCCGTTAAGGTGGCTTTTCTTTACATCATATCAGAGCTGATTGATTTAACTTATTCAAATATAAGCACGAAGTGCCGTTGATGTTCCGCTCAGTTGCTTTTTTTGTATTTTGTTAACCAAACGTTTCGGCATCCCGCACCTTCAAAGAAGTTGACCTAAGGGTATGCACGTAATTATTGGTATGGCTGCGATCAGTCACGCGATGCCTGTTTGTGGATAAAAGCCGCCGCGCAACCTGACGGGGGCATGAGGCGGCAACCAAAAGCAGAGTTTTGACTGCTAAAATCGCCTTATCGTGCGAGCCGGCATCGCTTCACCGGTTTCGGCGCGGGTGTATTTCTGTAAATCTTAATGCCTGCTTCGTCGCATTGTCGCATCTTGGGGCATTTGATATTTCGCGTAGATGCCATCCATCTCCGCCCGCCTTTGCCAGCGTTTCACGGCGAGAAACCCGATCAACAGCGCGGCCACCAATACCCCGAAGCCCCACCCGAACAAGGTTGTGGCATCCCCGGCAATCAGAATGTCAGGTACATCTTGTCTCATATCCGATCACCTTCGCGTCATATACTGGAGCCTTACGCCTTCTCCAGCAAGAACCGTCCCAACTGGATCTAAACTCATCCGCGACCAGATTGAATCATAGAGCGTCAGATTCACGCAGGTCTTGGCGGGAAGGCTGACTCAAGTTGATCGCGAACGACTCTAAGCCCGGATATTGGCACAGGCTTGCAAACACAAAATAAATATACGGGTGCAAATTGCGGTGACGGTTTCCCGCAAAGGGCAGGGCATCCATCGCTGGCCGCTTTCCGGGCGGGCGTCGGGGTGTGCTAAAAATGCTGCGCGCATGTTGCCGTCTTGAGTCATCGGTATGGCTGTAAAGTGGGGTGCGTGGTATACGGAGGTACGAAATTATGCTCTTTAACTTTATGAGTCGCTGTGTCTGTCCAATCCCATCCTTTACCCGATGATGTCACTGCGCCCGACTTGCGGGAGCGCATCAAGAACGCTTTCGCATTGCCCGCCTTCGATACCCCGCAGGACGAGGCGGATTTTTGGTTAAAGGATGATGCGCGCAAGTACCGCTTACGCTGCTATATGCTTTTTACGGGGGTCGTGATTTTCGCGTTGTTCGGCGTCAGCGACTATTTTATCGCCGGTGCAAAGTTATCGCAAACGCTGACAATCCGCTTTACGACTTCTGCGCTCGCGCTGGCGGTATGGGCGGTATTTTGTACCCGCCAGACGCCGCAGACCCGCGAGTTACTGATCTGCTGCTATGGCGGGGTGCTGTTGGGCGGCAACATTTTGATGACAATAGTGTCGGATGCGCGGGCGGCGGACATTCTGCCGTTTTGCCTTCCCGTCCTGATGACATTCGGCACGATACTTCTCATCCCGCGTTTTCGCAGCATCACATTCATCACCGTGCTGGGCTGTATCATTTATTTGAGCGCCCTTCCTTTCACCCCCACATCGACCGGTACAACGGTTGTGAACGGGATTTTCCTGGCCCTGAGCGCCTGCGCCTGTCTTGTCGCATCCTTCACGCGCGAAAAGCTTGAGCGCGAGCAGGCATTGACCGCCCTCCGGTTGGGGGCGCTGAATGAAAAAGCCATCGAGGCGAATAACGCAAAAGATCGCCTTCTCGCCAATGTCAGCCATGAATTGCGCACGCCGATCAACGCTATTGCCGGGTTTTCCGATGTGATGAAGAACCGCGTCCACGGCGAGATTACCCCGTCCCGCTATGCCGATTACGTGGATGACATCCATTTCAGCGCGATCCTTCTCAAGACCAATATCGATGACCTTCTCGATCTCTCGCGCATTCATTTGGGCAAGACAGGTTGGTCCGAACGCGCCTGTTCGCTGGCAGATGTTATCGCAACCGCCATATCCATCTGCAAGATGGACGCGCGAACCAACGGTGTGACACTTGATTACGTGACGGACGGCATTGAAACCGGCATGATGACCGATCCTGACAGGCTCGCGCAGGCGATCATCAACATCGTCGTCAACGCGATCAAATTCTCGGCGCGCGGCGATACGGTCAAGATTGATTGCCGCCGTGTCGCGGGCGGCTATTCGATAGCCGTTACCGATCAGGGCTGCGGCATCGGCTCTGATTTCCTAGACAAAGTGCGTGAACCCTTCGGTCAGGTCGCAGCGAACAGCTTCAACGCGGGCAAAGGCGGCTTGGGCCTCGGCCTGCCCATCGCCAACGGCTTTATCGCCAAATCGGGTGGCCGTCTGGACATTGACAGCGAACTCGGCAAAGGCACAACGATCACAATCACCTTTCCCGCCCACCGCCTTATCGCGGCGGCCCCGCCGTATGAGCCGCTCTCACAACGGGGACGGGGCGGCGCACGCTGATCCGGCCAAACCGTCGGCCGGGCGATTTTAAACCAGAGATTTCAAACCAGAATAAGCCCCATCCCGAAAAAGCCCTTGACGGGCGCTCGGTGATTTGAGACAAATAAAGAACATTGCCTTAAAGCGCTTCGCGTTTAATCTGAGGCATACCCTGCTGCTTCGAGGTAATTCCAGCATTCGTCTGGTGTGAAGAGATCGCAGATATCGCCAATAGCCGTCACAAGCTGGTCGAATGTTCTGGCTCCGATCCGACGGAG
>CALDZQ010000240.1 GCA_937944035.1 uncultured Neomegalonema sp.
AATGAGTGATTCAACCCAAAGCTTAGACTGTTCCCTGTCGATGACGCCGAACCGGTACATCCAGAACGGGTAAAAAACTGACGAGACGAATTCAAGCTCATCTGGCAGAAAAGTTGAGTTTGTCAGGTCAATATTTGAAAATTCATAAAGAAAAATAATGGAATCATTTTTCTTAAACGGTACTTCGTATCTTATGCTGTAAATACTGTTGTTATTTTCTCCGAGTATCTGATCTGTGATCTCTTTTGATAAAAGTGTAGCGCATCCTGGATTTCCAAGGATCGAATTGCCACATTTATTTATTACAGATACAATCTTTTCTTGTATAGATGGGTCATTTATACACGTTATATCCGAGTTTTCGGTGAGTGTTAGGCCATTGTTGTCCAAATATTCGATTCTTATCACATAAAAATAAGGTGAATTATTTAAATTTATGAATTCTTTCACATGCGAAGATTGTGATTTTAAAAGAATTTTGTCTGATTTTTCTTTGAAAAACTGACCAGTGATACAATTTATAAAGGAGCTGTTCGTTGCACTTAAAAGAGATTTAGTTCGCCTAATTTTTAATTTCATCACAGACTCACACGCTTTAGCATACACAACTTCGATAAACACAACTGAAGTGCATCGTATCAGAACGATAAAGCACTCATAGATTGTTAGTAGCATTCAAGTTTTATACTGGAAATGACAAAATTGCCACCCTGATAAGTTTTTTATAAAAATAAACAACCCAAGATAGCTACAAATGCCGGAAAAACGGCAATTCCATGAATTAAGTTTCAAAATAGAAGTCAAAAATTTAACTGATGTGCTAAACTTGCCATTTTGGAAATAACGATTGTTCTTTAACACTTCGCTCGTCGCGTTGTGGGAGGATCGGTATTTGCTTTTTTGATATGGCATTTCTGCCATTCTTGAGGGTTTGCGTAACCACCAGTTGTGGTTTGGGATACCAAGCGAGGGTTCAGCGCGATCTGTGTGTTCAATTTAAAGAGGTTTTATGATGGCTACCTTTAATGGTACCGCGGGGGATGACACTCTCGTTGGTTCAGCTCTAGCTGATCTGATCCGTGGTTTTGATGGAAATGACTCGCTCTCCGGCCTTGGTGGCGATGATCGTATGTTCACCGGCGAGGGCGACAACGTCGCTGATGGCGGAGACGGCAATGACACGATCATCGCCGGCTCCGGCATGAATGTGCTCACGGGCGGGGCCGGTATTGACCGTGTGATCGGTAATGCCGGAAACGATTCCCTGTCCGGTGGTGACGATAACGATACCGTCTCCGGCGGTGCTGGCGATGACATCGTTCTTGGTGATGCGGGCAATGACCGCGTCGTCGGTGCGAGTGGTAATGACACCGTAGATGGCGGCGATGGCAATGATCTTGTGGTCGGCTCTGACGGTGATGATGTTGTTATCGGTGGTCTCGGTAATGACCGCGCTTTGGGCGGAACGGGCAATGACTCCGTAGACGGCGGCGACGGTGATGACGTTGTCAACGGCGGTGCAGGTGATGACATCCTCGAAGGTGGCGCGGGCAATGACCGTGTTGTCGGTGGCGATGGCAATGACTCGATGAGCGGCGGCGACGGCGATGATGTTGTCAGCGGCGGTAGAGGCAATGACATCCTCGAAGGTGGTGCGGGTGATGACCGTGTCGTCGGTGCAGCGGGCGACGACCTGCTTGACGGCGGCGATGGCGCTGACCTGCTGGCCGGTGGCGACGGAAACGACTCGCTGTTCGGTGGTGCAGGTGATGACAACCTGAACGGCGGCAACGACGACGATTATGTCGACGGTGGTGACGGGAACGACCTTGTTGTTGGCGCTGCTGGCGCGGATACGCTTCTTGGCGGTGCCGGTAACGATGTGGTGCGCTATGACGCCGCTGACATCAGCACGGATGGCGGAACCGGAACGGATACTCTCGACATTCGTCAGGCTGCAACCGTTGATCTTCAGAACGCTTCGGGTCAGGTTGTCGGCGCGTCCAACATTGTCACCAACTTTGAAAATGTTGACGGCAGTGTGGCAGGAGCCTCGCAAGACCTCGTGCTGCTGGGTAGCGGCATTTCGCAGATCCTTACCGGCGGCAGGGGCGACGATGTCCTGGACGGTCGCGGTGGTTCGGATCAGCTGGATGCGGGCGATGGCGACGACTCGGTCATCTACGACGCCAATGACGCGGTTGTTGACGGCGGTGCGGGTACGGACCGTCTGGTAATCTCAGGTTCAGCGCCGGCGACGGTTGTTGATCTTGATGAGGGCGATCAGACGCTGAGCGATGCTGCTGTGGTAACAAACTTCGAAGAAGTTGATGCGACGGCTGCGACCTCTAACGTTACGGTCCGTGGCCGTGAGCTTTCGAGCGACACGTTGGAAGGTGGCTCTGGCGATGACCGGCTGTTCGGTCGCGGCGGTGATGACACGCTGGAAGGCGGTCTTGGCGCTGACGAACTGGATGGCGGCGCAGGTGATGACGTTGCGATCCTGTCCTCAAGCACAACGTTTGCGACGGGGGGTGACGATAACGATACCGTTGTTCTCGCAGTTGCGGGGACGGTGACGAATATTGACCTGAACAATACGTCAAACCAGAACCAATCCGGTGGTACGGCTCCTACACTGACGCTGTTCGAGAATGTTGACGGGTCGGCTTCGACAGTCGGGCTTGATCTCAGCGGTACAGCGGACGCGAACGTTCTTTCCGGCGGACTCGGTGTTGATACCATTGATGGCGCGGGCGGTGACGATGTCATCGATGGCGGTTCCAGCAATGACATTCTGGATGGTGGTCTCGGTAACGATACCGTTTCGGGCGGCGCAGGCGACGACAGCATCCTTGGTGATGCCGGTGCGGATGTGCTCGACGGCGGCGCTGGCAACGACAATATCAACGGTGGTGCTGACAATGATGTTGTCACCGGTGGTGACGGGAACGACTCGATCCTCGGCGATGCGGGCGATGATTCAATCGACGGCGGCGAAGGTGCAGACACCATCTCCGGCGGTGCGGATAACGACATCGTCGAAGGCGGTGCCGGTGATGATATGCTCGCTGGTAATGGCGGTAATGATACGGTTCGCGGCGGTGACGGTGCGGATGTAATCAGTGGCGGCGGAGGAAACGACTCGATCGAAGGGGGCGCTGGCAATGACAGCATCGCCGCAGGTCAGGGCGTTGACTCGGTTAACGGCGGTGACGGTGATGACATCATCAATGGTGGTGCTGAGGCCGACATTCTTGCCGGTGGCGCAGGTGATGATGACTTCATCGTCGGCAACACGACCAGCCAGTTCTCCAGCCAACCCGGCGGTCCTGAGATCGTTGACGGCGGCGACGGTGAAGACGAGCTGTACTTCAGTGGCAACAACGCCTTCGCAGCGTCTGACGTTGCAGGTACTGCGACAGACCTTGATGGCCTGAACTCCATTGAGCGGATCGTGCTTGACGGTACGGGCAGTGCTTCGCTGGCGTTTGATGACATCAACAACTTCGCCTCGCTGGCCGGAGCGCCGATGCAAATCCGTGTCGACGGTGCGCTGAGCGATGTTGTGATTGACGGTTCGGAAGTCGCGAATGCGGCGAACGCAATCGAAGTCACGGCGAACTCGGATGTTGATGATGGCGGTGATCTTGATGCGAACGGGTACAACATCGACGGCGGTGCCGGTGATGATGTGTTCCGCTTCAACAACGGCACGCTGGAAGCTGATGACGCTGTTGACGGCGGCCTTGGGGATGACCAGATCCTGCTTCAGGAAAACACCGGTGCGACGCTTGGTGCTGACATCGCTTCGATCAACGAATTGCGGGTCGAGGAAGATGCGGCTGCCGGAATGGCGACGAGCACAGCCGTCTTCTTGGATGCGGCGTTCACCAACGGCGGTGATACCCTGACCATCACAGGTGAGGACATCGTTGACGGCAACCTGTTCGTTGATGGCAGTGCGGCAAGCGCAGGTATCAACGTTGTTGGTTCCGACGGAACCGATCAGCTGGTCGGTACGATGGCGGCTGATACGATTGACGGCGGTGCTTCGGACGACTTTATCGTCGGCGGCGGCGGCGCGGATGAGCTGTTGGGTGGTGCCGGAAACGACACGTTCGCAGTCATCGGTAATGCTGCTGATTTCGAGGATCAGTCCGAAAGCGTCGATGGCGGTGACGGGTATGATGCCTTGGCGATCGTCTTCCCCGGTCCTACGGGTACTTTGGACGACACCGATGACCTGACGAATGTGACGAATATTGAAGCGATCACCATGACCGGTGGTTCAATCGAGCTTTCCTCCGCATTCCTGACGGCAAACGGATCGGCGACAATCGCAGATGCTCAACCGATTGTGGCAATGCCTACTTTCAGCCCTCCCGTACCACCTGTCGAGCTTGGCGATGGTACTGAGGCCGCCGCTACTCAGGAATTCTTCGGAATTACCGAGTTTGCTGCCGGGCTGGGCGGTTCCGGTTCTATGGTCATCGACGCGAGTGGCGCAATGGCGGGGCAGAACGTGTTTGCTCTGGTTGATGTCAATACCGGCGCTGATGACGTGACGACCGGTGCGGGCGACGATGTGGTCGAAGTGCGCGGGGATTCTTCCTCGGCAGGCGGCAACCTGACGGTTGATGCCGGTGCGGGTGACGACATCCTGTCACTGTTTGCAGGCTCACACACCATCGGTGGCGACATGGTTGGTGTCGAGACGGTTATCCTCAACGAGGAATCGGATAATCCGCTGTCTCCTGAAGCCTTCACTGTCAACTTGGATGCCGGGTTCAGCCAGTCTGTGCTGACCATTGACGGATCGGACGTGACCAACGCGGCTTCGACCATCACGGTTGACGGTTCGTTGAACGCGGGCGGTGAAGCGCTCGAAATCATCGGCGGTGCGGGTGCTGATATGCTGACCGGTGGTGCGGAGAACGACTCGATCTCCGGCGGTGACGGCGATGACATCATCGAAGGTGGTGGCGGAACCGACATCCTGATCGGCGGGCTTGGCGACGATACGTTCATCGTTGACCCGAACGACGAGTTCCCGAACTCGGTGTTCACGCCTGAAGTTGTTGATGGTGGCGAGGGCGTTGATACGCTTGAGTTCGCCGGGACAACGCCGCCTGTGGTGCTTGCTGCGGGTACGCTGACAGGTCTGAGCATGGTCGAGAATGTTGCGGTTACAGGTGGTGTAACGGCTGACATCACGATCACGGATGCCCTGTTTACCAGCAACGGTCTGCCGGACATCACGTTCGATGTGTCGAACAATGGCGGTGGTGCGCTGACGTTGGATGCGAGTGCGGTAACGGCTCCTAACGCTGTACACGTCCTTGCGAATACGGCGGCTGCTGCCGATGATCTGACCACGGGTGCGGGCGATGACACGTTCACGTTTGAAGGGCTGACCAGCCTGGATGCGACGGACACTGTTGCCGCAGGCGCGGGTATGGATACGATCATCGCGAACGTGGATGTCACAGGCTTCGCCGGTGCGCTTGGTGCGAATGTCACCGGGGTGGAAACTGTCACATTCGCCGATACGGCGGCTGGAACAGCGACCGCAGCGACGCTTGACGTGAGTGCGTTCACAGGTACGGAGCTGACGGTTGATGCTTCGGGTCTGACGGATAGTGCTCCGATGGCTGGCGATGCGGATGCGCTGACACTGACTTCGGGTGCGACTGCCGCTGTACTCACCGTTACAGGTGGTGATGGCGACGATGACATCACGACGGGCAGTGCGGATGATGTGGTCGATGGCGGTGCGGGCGATGACACCCTTACCGGCAACGACGGCGCGGATATGCTGACGGGTGGTGAAGGTAACGACACCCTCGACGGCGGCAACGGCGCTGATGATCTCAGTGGTGGTGCTGGTGACGATAGTATCGTTGGCGGAACCGGCGTTGACACGATCGATGCGGGCGAGGGCGCGGATGTCGTCTCCGGTGGTATCGGTGGTGACAGCATCGACCTTGGTGCGGATATGGATGCCGATACGGTCCTGATGTCCAACGCCATCGAAGGTGGCGCGCAAGGTGCGAATACCGGCTTTGATGCCATCGCAAACTTTGTGTCGGGCACGGATACGTTCGTCTTCACAGGTGACTTCAACACGGCTGGCATGAGCCAAGACCTTGATGATGTTGCTGATGATGACATCCTTGCCTTCAACAGTGCGGGTGCGATCGACTTTGATACGGTCGATGAAGCCGCAATCCGTACCGGCTTCACCGATGCCCAACTGACGGCGTTCGGCTTCTCGGATATTGTCACAGGCTTCAATGGCGATGGTGTTACAGCCAGTGCCGGCGAAACCGGTCTGTTGGTTGCTGTCGGTGACACGATGACCGCTGTTTACTACTACGAGGAGAACGGCTCCTTCGCGAACAACATCTCGTTCAGCGAAATGTCGCTTCTCTCCGTTGTGGAAGGCCAGTTGGTCGAAGCCGACTTCGGCCTCATCTAACGGTCGATACGCCCGCAAGCTCTGCTTCGGGTGTCATGCAAAAAACGAGGCCCGTGCGCGGGCCTCGGACTTCGGAGAAAAGCCTCGCGCGCGCGGGGCTTTTTTTGTGAGCGGCTTGCCGGATTATTGTGAGCGATTTTGAGCGTTCGCTTGACATTTGTTCTTTTATAGTTCTATTTGGTGCTGATTTAGTATCGCAAAAGGACTCATTTAGCACGACATGGACTGGACACTGGCCATAGACCGTCATCGCGACGCATTGCTGCGGATGGTTGCCGCGCTGCTGCTTATGGCGGGTGGCGGGGAGGTTATGCCGAGGCATGTGCGCACGGGGATTTGGCAGGTTTTGCGGCCCGCCGAGGCCGCGTTCCGGCGGTTGCTGGTGGTTGTCAAAGTGGTTTTCAAGATTGAGGCCGTGGTGCGTGTTGCGCGCGCTGCGGCTGTTCCTGTGATTACGGGTGCGTCGCAAGGGGCGGCGCGGGTTCCCGCATTTGCGCTGTTCGATGCGCGCAAATCCTTTAAGCCGCGTTCGGCTTGGCGGGGCAGGAAACCGGAGCCGAATATCCGGTTTTTCGACGATGTGGAGGTTTTTGAGCCTGTCACCGTGGCTACGCCCGATGATGAGGTCAGTCCGGCGCAGTTGATGCGGCGGTTACTGGCTTTGCAAGCCGCGTTGGGCGATGTGCCGAAACAGGCGCGGCGGCTGGCGCGGTGGGAGGCGAAGCGTCAGGCCGGACGTGCTGAAACGGGGAAATACATCGCGCCGATCAGGCCGGGAAAACCGCCCGGTCACAGGGATCGGGGACGGCATCCGGTGGATTTTGTGCTGAAGAATTGTCACGCGCTGGCGCTCTATGCGCTGCATGATCCCCCCGATGCGGGGTGAAATCAGCGATAGCGTGACCGCCGGACAGGGTCCGGTGGCCCTGTTGTCATGCGTTTTTTCTCTGGTTGTTCTTTGTGCGGATATGCCTTTAGAATAGAGTTAACCCGCGTAAATTGTTGAGA
>CALDZQ010000241.1 GCA_937944035.1 uncultured Neomegalonema sp.
GACGGTGGCGAAGAAACCCGCGCCCCAGATAACCGACCGCAGCATCGGGATGCCGCTGGCATAGGCGGGAACATAGGCGATGCGGGCAGCGAGGAAGACTTTCGCGGCCAGCGCTGTGCCGGGGGTCGCCGCCTCGCCCAATGTGACAACGACCACAGCAACCGTGAACAGCATCAGCCCTTCAAGCATGTTGTTGAAAGCACGGTGCAACCGCCCGGCCATGCCTGCCGGAGTACGCGGTTCATCTCGCGGGCCGCCGGTCCAGGCGGGGCCAAGCTGCATGTTAACGGCGATGGCCATCAGCACGAACTGCCCCACAAGCAGCAATGCGGCCCATGCGAGGATGGTGACTTCGATGGTCATGGGGTCTCCTTTTCTATGAACGTATCCGATTGCGCCGCTCCGTCAAACCGACGCCAACAACCCCGCGATGGCTTTGCGATAGTTTGAGACGATGCCTTCACGTGCAATATGCCTGCCGCTGCGCACGGCGTGGCGGCCTGCGGACCAGACATCGGTGATGATGCTGTCTTTGGCGGCAAAAACGAGGCCGTCGAGCAGTCGGTCACGGGTTAGCGCACACAGGGTCGGAGCGGTGCTGTCGATGGCGGTGAGGTCGGCGAGGCGGCCGGTGGCGATCTCGCCCGCGTTACGGCCCAGCGCTTGCGCGCCGCCTTTGGCCGCGCCGAGATAGAGCGTCTGCCCGACCGACCCCTCGCCTACGACCATCACATTGCGGGCGAGGTCGCGAAGGCGTTGGGAATATTCGAGCGTGCGCAACTCTTCGGTCAGCGAGATGTTGACGTTGGAGTCCGAGCCGACCCCGAATGCGCCGCCTGCCTCCAGATACATTGAGCCGTTGAACGGGCCGTCACCGAGATTGGCTTCGGTGATCGGGCACAGGCCAGCAACAGCGCCCGATACCGCCATCGCTTTGGTTTCGGCGGCGGTCATGTGGGTGGCGTGGATCAGACACCAATCAGCGCTGACGGACGCATTACCCAGCAGCCATTCAACGGGACGCGCGCCAAGCCATGCTTGAATATCAGCGACTTCTTTGGGCTGTTCGGCGATATGGATGTGGACGGGGCCAGCCTCATGCATCGCCAGAACCGCGCGCAGATCATCGGGAGAGGTGGCGCGCAGGGAGTGCGGGGCGATGCCGATGTTTGTGTCGGCAGGCAAGTCGCGGGCGGCGCGGCGGGCGGCGTCTACCAGTACGGGAAACCGCTCGACATCGTTGCCGAAACGCCGCTGCCCCTCGGACAAAGGCGCTTTCCCAGACCCACCATAGCTGTACAGCACCGGAAGATGGGTCAGACCGATGCGGGTTGTGGCGGCGGCGGCGAAAATGCGCGCGGATAACTCGGCAATGTCGTCATAAGGCACGCCGCCACGTTGATGGTGGACGTAGTGGAACTCGCCCACGGCGGCGTAGCCCGCCTCCTGCATTTCCATAAACACCAGTGCGGCGATGGCTTCGATATGCTCCGGGGTCAGGCGGTCCATAAAGCGGTACATCAACTCGCGCCACGTCCAGAAACTGTCACGGCCCACCGCGCGCCGCTCGGTCATGCCAGCCATTGCGCGTTGAAAACTGTGCGAGTGCAGGTTGCCCGGCGCGGGGAGCAAGGTGTCGACTCTTGTGTCGGTAGCGTGTGCGGCCGCGCCGATCTCGATGCGGCTGATGGTTCCCGAATCGATGGTGACGCGCACATCCCGCGCCCAGCCTGATGCGAGCAAAGCGTGGTTTGCGTATATCATTGAGAATCCCCCGCTTGCGTAATTGTGTATCGGTGTGCCGCCCGCTCATTTACACATGCGGATGCAATCACAGCAATGAAGGACAACCACCATGATCGAACGCATTGAAACCGGCGCGCGCTCCTCGAAGATCGTCAAACATAGGGGCGTGGCGTATATTACCGGGCAAGTCGGTGAGGGACCGACGATTCAGGCACAGACCGAAGAATGCCTCGCCCGCGTCGAGGCGCTGCTCATCAAGGCCGGATCGTCAAAGGAGAAAATGCTGCGCGCTACGATCTGGCTGGCCGATATGAGTGATTTTCAGGGTCTGAATGAAGTTTGGAACGCATGGGTTCCCGAAGGCCACGCTCCGGCGCGGGCGTGCGGCGAGGCAAAGCTGGCGCGGGCGGAGTTGAAGGTCGAGATCATTGTCGATGCGGCTTACGATTGAAGAGAGAGGGTCAGAACATGGCGTTGAATGCGGATTTTTCGGAACGGGTGGTGATTCACTCCGATGACATCCCGTGGCAAGACTCGCCCGTGGCCGGGGTTGAACGGCGGATGTTGGACCGGATCGGGGACGAGGTTGCCCGTGCGACGACGATAGTGCGTTTTGCGCCGGGCAGCCAGTTCTCTGAACATACCCATGCGGGCGGTGAGGAGTTCATCGTATTGGACGGTGTCTTTCAGGATGAGTATGGCGATTTCCCCGCAGGCACATATGTGCGCAATCCGCCAACGACCGCCCACACGCCGGGATCAGCGCCGGGATGTACGATTTTTGTCAAGCTGTGGCAGTTTGACATGGATGACCGGAACCAGTTCCGGAAAGATATGGCCGGCGCGCTGGGCTCGGTGGTGGACGGGGTTGCAACGGCGGAGCTGCATCGGGATCAGCGGGAGGCGGTGACATACAGCCACCTTGAGGCTGGCGCGACGCTGGTGAAGGATGATCCGGGCGGGATTGAACTGCTGGTCATCGGCGGGACGGTGATCGAGAGCGGTGAAACCCTCAGGAAAGGCTCATGGCTGCGTCTGCCGGACGGAAAACCTCTGTCAGCAATGGCAGGTGCGCAGGGCGCGAAGGTCTGGATCAAAACCGGACATCTGCTTCACGCCAAGCCGCCTGTGGTTTGAAGCCGATATAAAACGCGCTTTCAGGCCGCTACGGTCAGACACTTGCGGCAGAGATATAGGCGCGTATTGCGTCTTCGGGTCCATCGCGGCAAAGCATATTCAGCCAAAACGAAAACCGCTGCACGAAGCGCTCGTCGGCGGAAAGATCGCCGTATACGTCCTTCATACCGAGCCAGACATGCGGGGTCTCGCTTGCTGCGACGGCAGTTCGGGATAGCCGTTCGCGGTCCGGGTCGTTTGGTGGGGTGGGCGCACCGCTGGCCGTGGTTCCCGCGCAGTAACGACACCAGAAAGCACATTCCAAGGCCAGCCCGTCGATCCCACCACCCGCCAAAAGCGCATCGCGCAGGGTTGGCAGGATGAATTTGGGCTGGCGGTTAGAGCCGTCATGGCAAAGGCGCGGGATCGTGTCGGCGATCTTGGGATTGGCGAAGCGATCTTCGACACGATTGGCGTATTCAACGAGGTCTATGCCCGGCACAGGGGGAATTGTAGGAATGATCTCCCGCTCATGCAGGGTGCGCAGATAAGCACGGATCAGGGGATGCGCCATCGCATCATGGACGAAGTGAATATCCATCAACGCCGCCGGATAGGCAATGGCGGCGTGGCCACCGTTGAGAATGCGCAGCTTCATCAACTCGAACGGCGCGACATCCTCCACGAATTGTACGCCGACCTCCTCAAAGGACGGGCGGCCAAGCGGAAAGTCATCCTCCAGCACCCATTGAGTGAAATCCTCACAGAAGACCGGCCAGCCGTCTTCGATGCCGTATTCCTCTGCAACGATGGCCCGCTCGCGATCTCCGGTGGCGGGGGTGATCCGGTCCACCATGCTGTTCGGGAATGCGACGGATGCGCTGATCCAGTCGGCAAAAGCAGGATCGGAGAGGCGGGCCAATCCGGTGAGCGTGGCGCGCGTGACCGTTCCGTTATGGGGAATGTTATCGCAGCACATAATGGTGAAAGGCGGTGTTCCGGCTTCGCGGCGGGTGCGCAGAGCGGCGAGGATCATCCCGAACACGGTTTGCGGATCGTCTGGCGTGGCGGCATCGGCCTGAATTGCGGTATGAGAAGGATCGAACGCGCCCGCCGCATCAAGGAAATATCCGCCCTCTGTGATGGTTAGCGAGACGATGCGGATGTCTGGCTGTACCATGCGGGCGATGGTAGCGGCGGCATTGCCCGGTTCGATGAAATCGATCATCGAACCGACCACCCGCGCCTCGCTCGTTTCCGCCGATTGCTCGACCAGCGTTGTCAGCCAATCCTGCGCCGCCAGCGTATCGCGCACGACTTTCTCACCCTTAAAAACCCCCGCGCCGACGATGGCCCAGCCGCGTGCCTTGCCCGCGCACATCAGCCGATCAAGATACATCGCCTGATGTGCGCGGTGAAAATTACCCACCCCGAAATGCACGATTCCAGCACTCAGATCGCTGCGTTGATACGCGGGTCGCCCGATACCAGCGGGCAAGTCGTCAAGCGTGGCGAGCGATAGAGGGGTCATGCGATGCGAAGCCCCTGCGCGTCAAAGCGGTGGACGCGGGTCTCGTCCGGCGTCAGATAGATCGCGTCGCCGTGGTGCAACGACACCTCGCCCCCCGCCCTCACGGTGACGGGTTCGGCCCGCCCGTCGAGATGGACGTGAAAGAACGTGTCAGAGCCAAGATGTTCAGAAACGCCGACCGTCCCTTGCCACAGTCCTTCGGTGGGAGACGCAGTGATATGTTCGGGCCGGATGCCGAAGGTCGTGGCCCCCCGGCGTTCGGCTTCTTCCCCCGTCATCAGGTTCATCTTCGGCGAGCCGATGAAGCCCGCCACAAACAGATTGCGCGGTTCGCGATACAGATCGAGGGGCGAGCCGACCTGCTCGATCACGCCATGCTGCAATACAACGATCTTGTCGGCCATCGTCATCGCCTCAACCTGATCGTGGGTGACGTAGACCATCGTGGTTTTCAGTCGTGTGTGCAGCTCACTGATCTCCATGCGCATCCCCACCCGCAGGGCGGCGTCGAGGTTGGAGAGCGGCTCGTCAAACAGGAACGCCGCCGGCTCACGCACAATCGCCCGCCCGATAGCAACGCGCTGGCGCTGTCCGCCCGACAGCTGGCCGGGGCGGCGGTCGAGGTAGTCGGTCAGGTTCAGCGCAGCCGCCGCGCTCTCGATCCGGCGGTTTTGCTCGGCTTTGTCCAAACCCGCCATCCGCATCGGAAAGGCGATGTTCTTGCGCACCGTCATATGCGGATAAAGCGCATAGGACTGAAACACCATGGCGATCCCGCGCTGGGCAGGGGGCACGTCATTGACCACTTGCCCGTCAATCGTCATCTCACCGCCGGTGATCTTCTCCAATCCCGCAATCATCCGCAGAAGGGTCGATTTTCCACACCCTGACGGACCCACAAATACGATCAATTCGCCGGTCTTGATATCCAGGTTGATGTTATTGAGCACATTGACGCTGCCGCCATAGGTCTTCTCAATATCTTTCAGTGTCAACTCTGCCATTGTCCCCTCCCGAGGTTTATATGTGTAAAGCAAGCGCGGGCTGCCAAGGCCCCAAATGTAACTTGCCGTC
>CALDZQ010000242.1 GCA_937944035.1 uncultured Neomegalonema sp.
TGAAACATCGCATCGGCTCCCTGTTACAGGACCATATTTGCGCCACCCCGCGCAGCATTTCTTGATCCGCCGCGACAGAAGTGTCGTTCTTGGAGGAGATGTGGGGCTGGGAACATATCACTGAATAGTTGGTCAAAAACGTCTGAGTTTTGGCTATTTGAATGTGAGCCTGTTTCGATTTCCGTTGGTGTGATCGCAGATTTCCTCAATTTAACATTGCGCTTGGCCATGGGGCCGTCCAATCATTCGCCGCATGTTTGACAAGATTCCCGCTGCCGTAATTGATTTTGTTCGCGGAACATTTGCGACCGCGAATGACAAGGTTTCGCGCACTCTCACAGTTCATCCGTCGATGCATGAGGAGTCTCTAGATCACTTACTTATTGCTGAGCTGACAGCGACGCCGCCGACATTTTTTTCGAATGATCAGGCGGCCGTTGGGATAGAAACCCACTGGCTAGGCGGAAGAAGGATGTACGGCCGTTGGGAGATAGCCGACATCGCATTGTTTATCATCTTGAGAATATCCGGGAAGCTTGAGGCCCGCAAAACCGCGCTGATCCAAACCAAACGATTATACTCAAAAGAGATACCAACCTCAGAGCTTGAGGAGATGGATTATCAGATAGGTATAGGAAGGATTGCAGATAAAACGGATCAAATATTTCCGTTGTCTGTACAAAGAGCCTTCAGTTTTGATGACAGTTGTGTATTTGGGGCTATGACTTCCGGATCACCGCAAGTGCAACGGATCGAAGCCTACATTCAGGAAAAAAACATTCCTGTTTATTATGGCCTTTATTGCCCTGTAGCTGTGCCATATTCAGGTTTTTATCCCACAACAGCGGGTAGCGACAACGTTCCGAAGAACGACTTAGGCTGCCGTATTCAGTCGTCTATAGACACCCACGCAGCGCTCGGGAAGGTGACTGCAGGAAAAGCTCCCACACTTTCAGAGCTTAGAATTGACCTGTCACCTACTGCGCAACGGCCATACGGCTGGAGCCTTCAAGAGTTTGTCGCAGATGAAGTGCTTCGGTGCCGAGAAGGTCGATTGTTTGACGGCTCGGCCGATCAAAACCTCCAGTCTCTTTTCTATGAGCGCTCCGCTCCGATATCTGCTGCAATCTCAATAACCATTGACATTCAGGGCGACTGATTAAGACCTACGGCTCAACTCCACTGAGCAACCAAAAACCCCCTTCCATAACCCCTTGGTCAAAAACGGTGGTTTTTGATGCTATGCACTGCCCCACGGAAACGCCTGCGTTTCAGAGCGTCAAAAACCCCCGCCGGAACCACTTAAGTTTTGACAGGTTCTCGCTCCCCGATCAGCATCCCTTCCCCCCCACTCAATACCCGATCGCACATCCGTCCTTGCGCGGGTCGGAACCTCCGATCAGGCAGCCCGTCTCAGGATCAATCATAATGATCTGCCCGCCGCCAATCGCCACCTCCGGCACGCGCGCGTCATGACCCAGCATTCCGAGGCGATCCAGCGTGGATTGCGTATAACCGCGCTCCACATCCAGCACGCCTTTGTCATAGAAGCTGCGCGCCCCGTCCATCGCCTCCTGCGGGTCCATGCCGAAATCAACCAGATTGCTCAGAACCCGCGCATGGCCGTTGGACTGATACGCCCCGCCCATCACACCAAGGCCCGCCCACGGCTTGCCATCCTTGGCCAGTATCGCCGGGATAATCGTGTGCATCGGGCGCTTGCCGCCCTTCAACTCGTTCGGGTGCCCTTCCTCCAGCGAGAATGCCGCCCCCCGACACTGGAAGTTGATCCCGTAGCGCGACGACGCCTGCAAACTGCCGAACGCGTGGAAGATCGAGTAGATCAGCGACACAACCGTCCGGTCCTTATCGACCACGGTGATATAAATCGTGTCCTTGTGCTGCGCCCCGCCCGTGCCCATCGACGGGCCAAGCGCGTGCAGTTCCGCCACATCATCCAGCAAATCGGGCCGCGCCGCCATCGGATCAATCCGGTCCCGCAGCGCGTTCACCGTGGCCTCGGACAGCATATGCGCCAGCCGCTCCGCCGACCCCGGCGTATCGGCATCCGCGATCAGCCTGTTACGCGCGTCATAGGCAAGCCGCGCCGCCTCCGCCTCAATATGCGCCCGCTCCGGTCCGAACGGGTCAAGCGCGGCAATGTCGAAGCCTTCAAGAATTTTCGCCATCAAAATCGCCGTCGCCCCTTGGCCGTTCGGCGGCAACTCGATCAACTCAACACCGCGATACATGCCGGAAATCGGCGTGACATAGGTGCAGGACGTGGCCGAGAAATCTTCTAACGTGTGTTTTCCGCCCAGCGCCTGTAGCGACCCGACCATGTCTTCCGCAACCGGACCGCTATAGAAGCCCGCCCGTCCTTCGCGCGCGATTATCTCCAACGCGTCGGCTTGCGCGGGATAGGCGACCATCTCACCGGCTTTGGGCGCGCGGCCCCCGACCAGAAAATGCTTCGCCATATCACCCTTCAGCGATGCCGCGTTCTGCGCCCAGTCCCACGCGACGCGGGGCGCAACCGGATGGCCATTCCGCGCAATCTCAATCGCCGGGGCAAGCGCCCGATCCCAGCCGAATGTACCGTGATCGCGCAGCATCGTGTCAAACGCATCCATCGCACCGGGCACAGTCACCGCCCCGTGGCTGTCCTGCGGGATGTCGCTCAGACCATCCGCGCGCAGCATTGCCGCATCAAGCCCCGCCGGTGCGCGCCCCGACCCGTTCAAACCCACGGGCCGCGCCTCGCCGTCTTTCCAGATCAGCGCAAACGCGTCGCCGCCAATGCCTGTCATTGCCGGTTCCAGCAAGCCCAGCGTTAGCGCAGCGGTCACGGCTGCATCCACCGCATTGCCGCCGTCACGCAGGCACTTAACCGCACACTCCGCCGCAAGCGGATGGGAGGTGGCGCACATCGCATTGCGCGCGTGAACGGTGGAGCGCCCTGGTAATTGAAAATCGCGCATGTCGCTCTCCGTCTAAAACATCAGCCATCAGCATTAGCCGCTAAGATCGCACGTTCCAAGCGCTGCCTTGTTTTTCATAATCAAACGTCAGCGTTTCAAGCCGCTCAGGCTCCGCGTGTTCTTTAATCATAGCGTTCGATGCGGTTTCGATCCGCTCTTCCAGCAGTGCCATAAACGCCGCTTTCGGCAGTCCGGGCGGTATAGGCTCCAGAAACGCCATCGCACAGGCGGACGGATATTTTTTCCAATCCCGCCTCGGCCATGCCAGCCCAAGACTGAGCGCCACGGGCGTTGCGGGCACATTAAGCTCTTTATAGATATGCCAAACCCCGCCCCGATACCGCAGCTTGCGCCCCGGCAGCATCAGCGTCCCTTCAGGATAGATCAGAACGGGCCGCCCTTCGGCATGAACCCGCCTTGCGCCCTCCAACACCTCAGGCAGTTGATTACGGGCCTTGTCCTCGACGGAGACCTTTATATGGCCCAGCTTGCGGACAATACCTCCGACCAGCGGATAATTATCCAACTCCCGCATCGCGATGGCGCCATAGTCGGGAAAAATCGACCCCGTCAGTGCAATATCCAACTCGCTCTGATGCTTGCTGACCAAAAGAGCAGGGCGGTTTGCCCCCGTCACATGCTCCAGCCCGCGAATTTCGATCTTGGCTCCCAGCACACAGCGCGTCAGCCAGACGGTTGCCATGCACCACTTATGGAACAGCCACCGTATCGCCCGCGTCCCGCCGAGCGCACTCACCGGAACCGACAGCGCTGCCATGACAAGCGTGGTCGTGTAAAAGCACAGATTGAACAGCAGCCCCCGCACTTACGATTTCTCGCCGAAACGGTTGCCGATCAAGGCTTCCAGAGCGTCCAGATATTCGGTCGCATCATCACCCTCGGCGATTGCCGTAATGCGCGATCCCTTTGAGGCGACAAGGCCAAGCAGATCCATCAAAGACCGTGGATCAGCCCATTCGCCGTTAAAACGGATTTCGGCATCTGCACTAAAGCGTTCCGACAACTCGACAACTTTTGCCGAGGCGCGTGCGTGCAGGCCCAGATCGTTGATAATCTCGATGTCGCGGGTCTGGCTTTCAGCCATCAGACACCCCCTTTTGTGACGGTTCTTGGGGTGAAAGCTCGATAACAAATTTGCGCCCGCAGTCGACGCCTTTTTTTGTAACATGCGTCAGACTGCTGCGCTCCCTCGCCTTCGCTATGGTTACGAGCATCGGCAAGTTCACACCGGACAGCGCGCGCACATCCTCGGCGCAAATGGCCCGTGATGCCAGATTTGAGGGTGTGCCCCCGATCATATCAGTCAAAATCAATACGCCTGTCGTGTTGGGCGCTTTGGTCAGGTCGGCAATCGCCGCATCAATCTCAAGACGCTTTTGCGTGATCGAGTCACTCGCGTTGACCGACACGTTAACCAGATGCTCCTGTGGTCCCAGAACATGTTCGAGAGCGGAGGATAATTCCCTTCCGATATTCCCATGCGTAACCAACAACAGCCCAATCATCACAACGCCTCAGCTAAAACCGTTGGTTTGGCTATTGTCGATAGTGCCTTGCGAAGATCGCGATGGCGCACTGCCGGTTTGTAGCCAAGGCTGCGAAGAAACGCGCCAAGGCGTTCCGCCACCACGACAGAGCGGTGTTTGCCGCCCGTACAGCCGATTGCAATGGTCAAATAGCTTTTGCCCTCTTCCGCATAGAGAGGCGTAACCTGACCGACCAGAGTGCATAAGCTGTTGAATACAGTAGAGAACCCCTCGCTTGTACTCACAAAGCTATCGACCTCCTGATCCAACCCGGTCGAGCTGCGTAATTCCGGGTTCCAGTAAGGGTTGGTCAAAAAGCGCACGTCGAAAAGAATATCCGCTTCACGCGGCGCGCCGCGCTTGAACCCGAACGAAACGACAGAGATAGACAAGCTGTCGCCTGTTTCCTCTGAAAACAATTCCTGCATTTCACGCCGCAATTCGGTCAATGACAGATCGCTGGTATCGACCGTGATGTCGGCTTGCTCTTTAAGCGGGACGATCACCGAGCGCTCAAGTGCAAGAGCGGTTTCAACAGTCTCGCCGCCCGCCATCGGATGCCTGCGCCGCGTCTCGGTAAAGCGCCGCAACAGGGTTTCGTTGGTGCAATCGAGGTAAACCAGCGTCAGCTTCACGTCGGCGCGTTCGCGCAGCGCAGAAATCGTGTTAGCCAGTCGTTCCGTTGAAAATCCGTTTGTGCGCTCATCAACACCGATGGCCACACGAACATCACGGTGGCCGGACGCGGCAAAGTCATCCATGATCGCGTCGATAAGCTTGATTGGCGGATTGTCGACGGTCTCGAATCCGCAATCAGCCAATGCGCCGAGCGCAGATGTTTTGCCCGCGCCGGATAGTCCGGTCACAAGTATCAACCGCATTGTCTCGCCCGAAGCACCGCTCATCAACACCCGCCCGCTTTAACCAATTACCTAAACTCCGCTTCATAACCCTAAATGGAAGGACCGTCAGTTTTTGCAAGTTATGAATGTGCCGAAATCCGAATTAGAAACATATCGGTATTGTGGTGCGAATTAAGTTTTGTTTCCACCCTAAAAATACGGGAAGGGTTAATACTAAGAGATCGGGAGGCGTACCACAAAGCGTGCGCCGGCGGGGGTGGAATCGTTGCCGTCGGAAGCGATATTCTCGGCATGGATCGACCCGCCATGCGCATCGACGATCTGCTTCGAGATCGAGAGTCCGAGGCCGGAATGACGGCCGAAAGCTTCCGATTCAGGGCGTTCAGTGTAAAAACGCTCGAATATGTTTTCAAGATTGTCGACCGGCACACCCGGTCCCTGATCTTCAACCGTAACAACCGCCGCGCCCATATCATCGCGTCTGGCGGCCACGATTAAAGTGCCGCCCTCAGGGCTGAACGAGATACCATTCGCGATCAGATTGCTCAACACCTGCGCGATACGACTCTCCAGACCTTGAATGACCAAGGGTGCTGCGGGTGTGTCAGCAATCAGCTGCACATCTCGGTCGGCGGCATTTATCGACAGGATGTCGACGGTGGTTTCGATCAGCCTGCTGATGTCGAACGGCTTACGTTCCTCGCGCACCAACTCGGCATCCAGCCTTGAGGCGTTTGAGATGTCCGTCACCAGCCTATCCAGCCGGTCAACGTCCTCACGGATCACTTGAAACAGTCTGTCGCGGGACTCCGGTGTTTTTGCATAATCCAACGTCTCAACCGCCGAGCGCAGCGAACTGAGCGGATTCTTGATTTCATGCGCCACATCCGCCGCGAAAGATTCAATCGCGTCGATCCGTCCATACAAAGCGTTGGTCATGCGCCGCATCGCGCCCGAAAGATGGCCGATTTCGTCTGAACGGCTGGTCAGATCGGGAATTTCAACCCGCTTCCCGACCATCATCTGCGCCTCGTTCAGCCGCGCGGCTTCGGCGGCGTTTGCCAGGCGGCGCAGCGGGCGGGCGATGCCGTTGGCGAGGACGAAGGCCAACAAGATCGACACCAATCCCGCGAGAATAAAAACGCGCAAAATCTCGATCCGGCCCGCTCGAATAACGCGATCAATGTCGCCGCCCTCCGTTGAGAGAACCAAAACCCCCATGACGACTTTCAATCGCCGTAACGGTACAGCGACGGAGACGATCAGTTCGCCCTCACTGTTGGCGCGCAGCGCGGAGGCGTTTTTGCCCCGCTGCGCCTTATAGATTTCTTCGTCCGTCGAGATGCCCGCACTTGGGGTTTCGATATAAAGGGGAAGGTTTCGTTTTTGCAGGTAACGCGCGGCTTTGCTGTAGAGTTCTTCAATCCAACCAAGCAATCCGCTGGCCCCGAAAAGCGGGGGGAGTCGTCGCGTTTCTACATCGCTTTGCGCCGCTCCAAAACTGCGGGTGTCGCCCAAAAGACGACCGCTTATATAAAGTTGCGCACGCTGTCCGGTTTGCAGCGTCAACTGGCGCAATACATTGTTGGCAGAGCGTGTTTCGATCTGTGTCTCGCCCGGTCCGGAAGTGGCGATTTCGGCAATCGCTGTTGCAATGATCTGTGCCTGCGTCTCCAGTGATTCAACGCGCACGTTGATAAGCTCGTCCCGTAATTGGTTCAGGTACAAAACTGTCGTGACGAGGATAATCAGGCCGGCCAGGTTGATTGCAACAATCCGCCGTGACAGCGACCGCATCGGACTGGTGATGAACCGTCTCATATCCGCTATGACGGATGTGTCGGGCGCATAGTCGCGATGTGATGCCTCACTCCCATAGTCCTGTGCGACCACTAAGGGCCGCACGTCGCGAACGTCGTCTGCTGCTGATAAAAGCGGCGGAGCGTTATCAGCTTTCGGTGTATCTGTAGCCGACGCCATATAAAGTCTCGATTGCGGAAAACTCGTCATCTACGACGCGGAATTTTTTACGTATGCGCTTAATGTGGCTGTCGATTGTCCGATCATCCACATAAACTTGGTCATCATACGCGGCATCCATCAACGCGTCGCGGCTTTTTACGAAACCCGGTCGGGTGGCCAATGATTGCAGGATCAGGAACTCCGTTACCGTCAGTGTGACGCCATCCCCCTTCCAAATGCATGAATGGCGCATCGGGTCGAGCGTCAGGCTGCCCCTGACCATGATCTTGTCTTTCTCCGCGCGCTCACCGCCATCAAGCTGCGCATCGCGGCGCCGCAGGACGGCGCGGATGCGTTCTATGAGCAAGCGCTGTGAAAAGGGTTTGCGGATATAATCATCCGCACCCATGCGCAGGCCGAGAACCTCATCGATCTCCTCGTCCTTCGATGTCAGGAAAAGGACAGGCAGGTCTGATTTCTGGCGCAAGCGGCGCAGGACTTCCATGCCGTCCATGCGCGGCATCTTAATATCGAGAACGGCAACATCGGGCGGGTTCTGGCTCAATGCGGTCAGCGCAGCGGCCCCATCCGAATAGGTGCGCACTTCAAATCCGTCCGCTTCAAGAGCGATTGAGACCGAAGTCAGGATATTCCGGTCATCATCAACAAGAGCAATCGTCGGCATATATCTCTCCAGCCAGTCCACGTAACGCCTACATAGGTCATAAAGACTCATGCCGCATGAAACAATCATTGAAGCTGACACGCATCGTTGTGTCTTTTCCGGCGCTTAAACTTCAAGCAACGCAACATTATTGCGTTGAACGGGGCGTCACTTGCCGTTAATGACACGCGCTTAGGATACCCGACATGGCGGTATCGCTGAGAATTTTGAGTAACTACCGGAGGGTCTACCTGTGCAGGAATTTGGTTCGAGAAACCCCGATCATGGACTTCAACATCAAGGGATTGCAGCCGCCTGCGCATATTATAACGACCTTGAATCTGCGCTGGTCGAGCGCGCGATTTCCAACGGCGAGGCGAAACTCGCTCCCGGCGGGGCGCTGCTTGCGCTGACGGGTCAGCATACGGGTCGCTCTCCGAAAGATAAGTTCACCGTTCGTGATGCAACGACCGAAAACACTGTCGATTGGGGCAACAACGCGGGTATGGACCCGGCTCATTTCGATGTGTTGCATCAGGATATGCTCGCTCATTTGAAAGATAAAACAGTCTACGTCCAGGATCTCGCCTGCGGCGCGGACCCCGCCCACCAGATCAAAGTACGCTTTGTTAACGAGCTGGCCTGGCACATGCTGTTTATCCGCAACATGATGCGCCGTTTGCCGCGTGAGGATTTGGCTGGTTTTGTAAATGAGTGGACCGTCATCAACTGCCCGAACTTCCGCGCCGACCCGGCGCGCCACGGATGCCGTTCAGAGACGGTGATCGCTGTCTCATTCGCGAAGAAGACTGTTCTGATCGGCTGCACGTCCTATGCGGGCGAGAACAAGAAATCGATCTTCGGCGTGATGAACTATGTGTTGCCTGAAAAAGGTATCATGCCGATGCACTGTTCCGCAAACCACGCGGTTGGTGATCCGAGTGAAGCGGCTGTGTTCTTCGGTCTTTCCGGTACAGGCAAGACAACACTGTCCGCCGATCCCGACCGCATCCTGATCGGTGATGACGAGCACGGCTGGTCTGACGAAGGGATTTTCAACTTCGAGGGCGGTTGTTACGCGAAGACAATCAATCTCTCCAAAGATGCCGAGCCGGAAATCTATGCGACGACCGCGATGTTTGGTTCGGTACTTGAGAACGTCGTGATGGACCCCGAAACGCGGGAACTTAACTTCGAGGACGACTCACTCACGCCGAACACGCGTGTATGCTATCCATTGGAGATGATTCCGAACGCATCGGCGACTTCAGTGGCGGGTGTCCCGAAAAATGTGGTGATGCTGACCTGTGACAGCTTTGGCGTCCTGCCCCCCATCGCGCGCCTGACCCCGGCACAAGCGATGTACCACTTCCTCAGCGGATTTACCGCAAAGGTGGCTGGCACAGAGAAAGGCGTTACCGAGCCGGAGCCTACGTTTTCCACATGCTTCGGCGCGCCTTTCATGCCGCGCAATCCGGCCGAATACGGGGATTTGCTGCGCAAGAAAATCGCGGAGAACGGATCGACCTGCTGGCTCGTCAACACGGGCTGGACAGGCGGCCAGCATGGCACGGGCAGCCGGATGCCGATCAAGGTTACGCGTAAGCTGCTGGCGGCGGCATTGAACGGGTCGCTGAACAATGTCGAATTCCGCACTGACGAGAATTTCGGCTTTGATGTCCCCGTTTCCGTGGACGGTGTTTCGACGCCTATCCTGAACCCGCGTCAGACATGGGAAGACCGCGACGCCTATGATGCACAGGCGCAAAAGCTGGTCGGTATGTTTGCCGAGAACTTCAAAAAATATGAAGCCGATGTCGATGCGGATGTTCTCGCCGCCGCGCTAAAGGCTTAATTGTTGACGGAGAGCGCTCAGCGCTCTCCGAATTACTTTCGCGCGACTAACTCACCCAGCTTAATACGCTGGATTTTCCCTGACGGACCTTTCGGCAGCTCGTCAAAAAAATGTATCCGGTCCGGTGCTTTGAATTTACCGATCCGCTCACAGCACAACGCGAGCAGGACCGCTTCATCCGCATCAGATCCCTCGCGCGTTACCACCCCTGCCTCGATACGTTGGCCGTAATTAGCGCAATCGCAAGCGAAGGCAGCGGCCTCGATGACATCGGGGTGGCTGTAGAGCGCTTCGTCCACTTCACGAGGGGCGATGTTCTCGCCGCCCTTGAGTATCAACTCCTTCAGGCGTCCGGTGATGGTGACATATCCATCCGCGTCCATGCGTCCCAAATCGCCCGTGCGCAGCCATCCGTCAGCGGTCAGCGCATCGCGGGTCGCGTCTTCGTTTTTGAGATACACACGCATCACATTCGGCCCGCGTACCAGCACTTCGCCTTCTTCGCCGCGCGGTATCTCACGTTGTTGCTTGTCCCCGATCAGCACTTCATTCCCGACCGCCACACCGGGCGAGCCGATCTTTCGCATACCGGGTGGCAGCGGGTTGGAAAGGATTTGCGCGGCGGTCTCGGTCAAGCCCATCGTTTCAATAACAGGCACGTTGAACCGCTCCTCAAACGCATTTTGCACATCAGGCGAAAGCGGTGCGGAAGCCGAGCGGCCGAAGCGCAGTCCGGGGATTGCGTCGAACGGTGTTTCGTCGTGCAGCAGGTAGGAAATCTGCGTGGGCACGACGGAAAACCATGTGCCCGCATTTGCCCTCAGCGTTTGCCAAAATGTCGATACGGAGAACTTTTTGGGTAAGACAATACTCCCACCTGACACAAGCGGCCCCATCACCGTCACGCACAACCCGTTGATATGGTAGAGCGGTAGCACGCACAGCGCCCTGTCCTCATGTGTCAACGCATGAGCCTCCGCCGGATTGGCGCCCCCGGCCAGCAGGCTGCGATGGGTGAGAACCACGCCTTTCGGACGGCCCGTTGTGCCGGAGGTATACATCAGCAAACCGTCAGTTCCGCCGTCCGGTTGCGCCGCAATCTCAGCCTCAACGGCCCATAGATCAGGGGTTACATCAACCATCTCGGTCGTGGCGGGCGAGACCGCCAGCGCCGCCTCAACGATCCGTGCGGATGCCTCCTCCACGAACACAAGCTGCGCCTCGGAATGATCCAGCACATAGGCGATCACATCACGGCCGGCGACGAGGTTGACCGCCGTTGTCAGATACCCGCCATAAAGACCGCCCAGCAGGCAGATCACCGTGTTGATGCTGTTCGGCATCGCATAGGCAATGCTCACCCCCGGCTCGATCCCGCGCTTGAGCAGGTAGCCCGCCACCGCCTGCGCCCGCTGCCGCGTTTGCGCGTAGGTCAGTGTTTCGCCCTTATCGGGATCGATCAGAAAAATCGCATCAGGTGTCGTATCGGCGCGCATGTCCAGCACACTGCGCACGGACAATGCGGGATCATTCAGTAAATCGGCACTTGAGAGAATCATTTCCCTGCCATCTTCCAATAATCGCCAAAGATGTCGTCGACGGCAGGTTCATTGACCGGGATCGTGCGAACGATTTTGGTGGTGTTCATGAAGTGCCGGTAGTTGAGGTTGTCATCAATCGAATTTCCGCCCCACGACCCGCACCCCATCGACAGCGAGAACGGCATTCCGTTATCGAACGAGCCACCCGTCGCGAAACAATGCGCCTGATTGACGATCACGCGGCATGTCGGCAGCGTCGCGCCCATGTGCCTTGCGCGGGTATCGTCGGTACTGTGAAGCCCGATCGAGTGACCTGCGCCCTGATGGGCAAGCATCCTGGCGGCGATGGCTGTCGCATCCTCAAAATCACGGACGCGGTAAAGGGTTGTCACAAGGGACAGTTTCTCGCCCGATTCCGGGAATTCAGGCCCGATCCCGCGCCCGTCGATGATTAAAAAGCGCGCCGGGCGCTTGCCGGTAATCTCGATACCTGCAGCGCCTAAAACACTGTCGATGTCTTTTGCGATCATTTCGCGGTTCAGCCCGCCGCCCCCGAAAAGCGCGTTACGCAGGTCGGAAGCAGGTTCCTCCGGCAGATAAATCCCACCCGCCCGATCCAGTTCCGCAATGAACGCGTCAAAGATTTCATCGACGACGATCAGTGAATTTTCTGATGAGCAGGAAGTGGCGTTATCGAACGTTTTGGACGCTGTGATCTTCTCGGCGGCGGCTTTCAGATCAGCGGTTTCGTCGATGATGACGGTAACATTGCCCGCGCCAACCCCAACGGCGGGTGAGCCGGATGAGTAAGCTCGGCGCACGTTGTCTTGGCTGCCTGTCACCACAAGCAGGTCAGCGGCTTCCATAACGCGCTGTGTCTTGGCCTTCGAGGAAGGGGCAGGGACCATTTGCACGAGGTCAGGATCGACGCCGATCTTAGCGAACTCGGCGTGGATATATCCGATCAGTTTCTCGCAGGCGATATTGCCTTTGGGGGAGGGGGACAGCAGTATCGCGTTTCCGCATTTCAGCGCGTTAACGACGTTATTCACGGGTGTCGCCACGGGATTGGTCGAGGGCACAACCGCGCCGATCACACCGATGGGGCGGGCGATCTTGGTGATACCCGTCGTCGGATCATCTCCGATCACACCGAATGTCTTGGCGTCGCGAATGTCGCGCAGCAGGCCAAGCGTTTTGCGGTGGTTCTTGGTAATTTTATCCGCGACATTGCCCAGACCCGTGGTCTCGACAGCCATTGCCGCCAACTCCGCATTGCGTTCCGGCTGCATCAGCGCCCAAGCTGCCGCGAGTGCCGCGCGGTCATAGGCCGCTTGCGAGCCGTTTTTCTCGAATGCTTGTTGGGCGATGCGCCCACGGGCGAGCAATTCGTCAACGATTGCAGCATCCTCGGATACGGCGGGAAGGGCTTGTGCGGCCATTTTTTTATCTCTGATTGAAGGTGAGTGGCCGCATCGCGTTTGAGATCAGCGATGCGGTTTGAGGTGAGACGCCAGAAACCCGGCGTCTCAAGATTTGGAGATCAGAGGCCTTCGAGCAATTCTTCGAGGTAAGCCTGACGGTCGGCCCACATCTTCTGAACTTCTTCGCGACTCATAATCTTCATCGGCGAGCCGCCGGCCTTCATTTTCTTGGCAACACGACCGTTGGCGAACATGGCCGGTACTTTTTCGGCCAGCATATCGATCACCTCTTGCGGCGTGCCTTTCGGGGCCATGATGCCACGGAAGTTGACGGAGGAATTGTCCACCTCATAGCCCGCTTCCATCAGCGTCGGCACGTCCGGCAGGAACTCTTCGTTACGCTCCAGATCAGCCACCGCAAGGATTTTCACGTTGCCGGATTCGCGTGCGCGGTACGCGTCGGACAGGTTGTTGATGCCCGCGATGACATCGCCTGCAATGACCGCTTTCATTGCCGCCGCACCGCCACCTTTAGTGGGGATATAGGCCAGCTTCGCATCCGACGCTTTTTGGATTTGCAGTGCCGCAATGTGGTGGCCGACGAACAGGCCCGCACCCGACACAGTCACTTTGCCGGGGTTCGCTTTTGCAAAATCGAGCAGATCGCCAATCGTGTCGTAAGGGCTGTCTTTACCCACGACAACGACCGCAGGGTCAGACCCCCAGTTTGCAATCGGTTCAAAGCTGTCGGTAGAATATTTCACGCCGCCCTTGATTGATTGCGCGATGAAGTGCGGGACGTTGTAGGCGGCGAGGCTGTAGCCATCCGCATCCGCCTTTTCCGCGAACCAGTTCCAGCCGACACGGCCACCCGCGCCGGGCTTGTTGATGATGTACATCGGCTGTCCGAGCGTATCTTCGTTGCCTGCAACCATCGTGACGATACGGGCTTGAAAGTCCGTTGCGCCACCCGCGCCATAGGACACCATCACGCCAATCGGGCGCTCAGGAAAGGTGTCCGCCGCACTTGCGGTTCCAGCTGCGAATGTCGCGGCAGCGAGGGCCAGTCCGGTCAAAAGTCGTTTCATCAGGTATCTCCCTAAGTGTGGTTTTTTGTTTGGTTAGAAGAACATGCCGCGCGGTGTTTGTACCTGCAACAACATGCTGAACAGGCCATACATCACGGCCATAAACAGCAGCGTGGTCACGATCCGACGTATCCACGCCCTACCATCTGCGAGACGCGACGGATCATAGATTGTGTAGATCAGGAAAAAGGCGATTGTGGCGCTGACGTAAAAGCCAAGGCTTTCTGCCGCGATGAACACAAAGGCCAATGCGATGATGAGACCGGGTACGATATTCATCGCTGTCTCCCGGCTTACACCCTCACCGACACGGGCCAGACCCAGCGCGGCGCGGGCGAAGTTCCAGAGAGCCAGCCCCAGAAAGAACACCGAGATAATGCGCGGGAACAGAAAGGCTTCCGCCGGTTCCTCGGTAAAGCTGAACCACGCCACAATACCGGCTAGGCCGAGGACGATGATCGCGGGGATCAGGTGCTGATAGCGTGATGCGGTTGTCATGATTTGATCTCCTCAGCGCGGGGCAGGGCGGCATCAATCGCTTTGCTGGAGAAGAAGCTGTAGAGAACTGATCCAACGGTCATCGCAATAAGAACGATGTTAAGCGTTCCGGTGAAGAAGAATTCCATCGGCCCGTTCTGCGCTGCCGCAATCATCGACCCTTGGATGAAGTTCGCTTCCGCAATCGGACCAAGGATCAGGCCCAGCACTAACGGTGCGGCGGAGAAGCCGAATTTCTCCAGCACGAACATGCCGACGCCCAGAACCAGCATCACGTAAACATCACCCATTGATTGCTGAACCGAGTAGGAACCGAAGACTGAGAGCACCAAGACGGCCGCAGCCATGATTGGGACCGGAACCTGAGCTATCTTCGCAACATAGCGGGCGGTGTAGATACCGAGAATGACCATCAGGATTTGACCGATCAACATTGAGTTGATGAAGGTCCACGCCACCTCAGGATGCCGCTCGAACAAGTCGCTACCGGGGAAAATACCGTGGATCAGCAAGCCACCCAACAGCACGGCCGCCGTGGGACTGCCCGGAATGGACAGTGTCAGCAGCGGTACAAGCGACGGCCCGACCATAGCGTTGTTTGCAGCTTCCGCAGCGATCACGCCCTCAGGGTGTCCGGTTCCGAATTTCGCTTTATGGGGCGAGAATTTGCGGGTTTGGTCATAGGCGACCAGCCCGGCAATCTGACCGCCAACACCGGGGATCAGACCGATGATCGAGCCGACAATCGTCCCAATCGTCAAGGCGCGCGGGTTGCGGCCCAACTCGCTGAGGGAGTCGGCAAGGGCGTGTTTCGTGACTGCAACCGCTTCTATCGCCCTATCGCGGCGGCCTTTTGCAAACATCTCCATCACCTGTGGAATGGCGAACAGGCCGATGAGTGCCGCAATGATATTGACGCCACCCGTCAGCGCATCATGGAATATAAAACGCGGTGCACCCTGAATATCGTCATACCCGATCATCGACAGCCACAGGCCCAGACAACCGGACAATAGCCCCTTGACGAACGACTTGGAATCCAGCGAACCGATCAGCGTCACGCCCAATATAGCCATCCAAAACAGGTGAGATGGTCCGAACGCCAGCGCCCATTTTGCAAGCATTGGCGTCAGGAAGATCAGCAGGAACACACCAATCACCCCGCCGACACCGGAGGATAGGAAAGACAGATGCAAAGCGCGTGTGCCGTGGCCCTGCTTGGCCATCTCGTTGCCATCCAAAGCGGTCGCGATATTCGCCGGCGCGCCGGGGATTTTCAGCAGGATCGCACTAACGGCCCCGCCCGCAACGGTCGAGGTATATGCGGCCCCCAACAGGATCAATCCTTGCGTGGGTTGAAGCTGAAAGGTGAACGGTATCAGCAACGCTACCGCCATCGTCGGGGATAATCCGGGCGTTGCGCCGAGGATCAATCCCCCAATCGTCCCGCCAAGCAGCAGCAGAAACGAGATCGGCTCAAATACGCCGCCAAAATAGTTTAAAAACTCCATCGAGCCGTCTTCCCCCGGTTGCCGCGTCTCTGACGGATGCGGTCAATCCGCAAAAGCTAACGGATGAAAATGCGAATGCAAACGTTTTCATTTCTCGATAATGCTTAAGGCATGAGCAGACAAAAATCACGTAAAGGCCCGCCGGGCATTGTTGACGTGGCGGCGCGGGCAGGCGTGTCAATCGCCACCGTCTCGCGCACGTTCGCCCGCCCTGATCTCGTCCGCGAGCCGACAAGACGCAAGATTGAGCAAGCCGCCGATGATCTCGGTTATATCCGTGACCGTCTCGCCAGTGGGCTGAATAACCGCTTTTCCGGCACTGTTGGCCTGATTGTTCCCACCATCGATAATGCAATTTTTGCGGAGATGATCGAGGCTTTTGCGGGTCGGTTGCGCCATCACGACCGCACCATGCTCATCGCGGCCCACGGTTATGATCTCGCCTTGGAAGTTGCCATCGTCCGTTCACTGCTGGAGCGCCGGACGGACGGTGTCGCCCTTGTCGGGTTTGACCATGAGGAAGTGCCGCTCAATATGTTGGCACAGCGCGATGTTCCGGTGATTTCAATCTGGAACTATCACCCCGATTCGAGCTTGCCATGCATCGGCGCGGATAACGCCAAAGCTGCGGCGATTGTGACTCGGCATCTTATTGATCTTGGCCATCGTGACATCGCTTTTATATTCCCGGAGACGGGTCTCAACGACAGGGCGCGGGCGCGCAAAGACGGGGCTTTGGAAGTTTTGCGAGAAGTGACGCAAGCCGGACCGTCGGAGCGGCGGTTGTTTGATTGCCCCTACGACATCGGCTGTGCGAAGTCCCTTGCGCTGCGTATTCTCAATGATGACCCGCCAACCGCAGTCGTCTGCGGTAACGACATTATCGCTCAAGGGGTGCTATTCGCCTGTTACGCGGCCGGAAAACGTGTGCCTGATGATATTTCTATTGTCGGTATCGGCGATTTCAGAGGCTCCGCGCAATTCGAGCCGGGCCTCACAACGGTTCGCTTGCCTGCGCGTCGTATCGGTGTGATGGCTGCGGATGCGCTGGTTGACATGAGCCAATCCGGACGCCCGCCCGATCCGTTCCGGCAGGCGGTAGATGTGACGTTTATGCAGCGGGGATCGACTGCGCCGCCAGCCGCTTAAAACTGCGCTCAATCGTTGACATCCATGCCTCACGCGGTCATAAGGCAGCTTCTCGCGGGGGGCATCGTCTCCGGCGGGTTTTCTTTATGAGACAAATCGCTGTTCGAGGCCGCGCAAACGCGCACCAAAGACCACTATGTGGCGCCACAGGACGCGGGATAATGTGAGGACTATTATGTTCGCAGTCATCAAGACAGGCGGCAAGCAATACAAGGTCGCCGTGGGCGATGTTTTGAGCATCGAAAAGCTTGAAGCGGAAGCTGGCAGCACGGTAACATTCGACACGGTTCTGATGCATGGTGGTGATGGCGGTGTGACCGTTGGTTCGCCTCTCGTTGACGGTGCTGTTGTCACGGGCGAAATTCTTGAGCAGTATCGCGGCAAGAAAGTCATCGCTTTCAAAAAGCGCCGTCGTAAGCACTCTTCGGCAACCCGCAAGGGCCACCGCCAAAGCCTTACACTCGTGCGCATTCAGGGTGTTCCCGGCGATGCTGATGGATCAGCGGCCAAAGCGGCGAAGCCAGCGAAAGCGGCTCCCGCTGCAGAAGCATCTGCTGCACCAAGCGGCACGAAACCCGGCAACCTGATTGATGGCGCCGTCACCGATGGCGATGATCTCAGCAAATTGCCTGGCATCGGTGAAGTCACCGGCGCTGCGCTGAACGAGATCGGCGTGCATCACTACAGCCAATTCACTGATTGGGGTCCATCTGACTGGGAATTCATCGAAAACTATATCGATGATAACGTCAAAGGCACGATCGAAATCAACCGCGCCAGCATCGTCGTTCAGGCTAACAAGCTGATCGAAACACGCGCTGCAGCGTCTGAAGAATAAGGGAGCTTAGAGCATGGCACATAAAAAGGCAGGCGGTTCCTCCCGCAACGGTCGCGACTCCGCCGGACGCCGTCTTGGCGTGAAAAAATATGGTGGCGAGCTGGTCATTCCCGGAAACATCATCTGCCGCCAGCGTGGCACGCAGTGGTGGCCGGGCGCGAATGTCGGTATGGGCAAGGATCACACGATCTTCGCCAAGCACACCGGCAACGTCCGCTTCCATAAAGGCATCAAAGGCCGCACGTTTATATCGGTCGATCTCGCTGAAGCGGCCGAATAAGATCGGACTGCATTAATATTGAAAAGGCTCTGCGAAAGCGGAGCCTTTTTTCGTTTCTGCGGATGGCGGATTGCTCTTTGATGCGTTGGCGACCAAGATGAGCGTATGACACCTGAAGCTATAGCCATCGCTATCGAAGCGGCTTGTTCCGCCTACGCCCGCCGGTTTCATGCAATCCCGGCGCTGATGAAAGAGGCGTTTGAGCAGCGGGACTGGACCGCTTCACTCGCACTCAGCCGGGAACGCATGACCGTTTACGTCGATCACGCACAACGCGTAGCCACGCGAATCCGGCAGGAGTCTCCCGAAGCGGCTCAGGATGAGGTGCTTTGGAATGATGTGCGTGAGCGCTATGTCAGCCTCATCAGAGGGCGTTATGCCGCTGATATTGCTTATGCTTTCATGAATTCAGTGCGCCGGATGGTGGCGAAAGGGGCGTGGCGGGCGGTTGATTACTCGTGGGGCCACGTTTCAGGCGAAAGTCGACCCGCACCGGAGGATCGGCTGAAAATTTACAAAACCATACCGTTCGAGAATGGTATCACAGACGATGCCGTGCGGGCCGTTTTCGACATTCCGGATATTCATGCACCGTTTTTGAATCGTGATGGGGACATTGCGAACGTGAAGGCGCGCATTCAGGAACGCTTGGGCGATCAGTGTTCCGGTATTTTTGAGATGATTGATGCCGGGTTCTATCGAAACCGGGGGGCTTATATTGTTGGCCGCATACGGTTGCAGGACAGCGTCATCCCGTTTGGCATCGCTTTGCTGCATGAAGACGGCGGTGTGCTTACTGATGCGGTGCTGCTGACCTCCGATACATTACGGTATGTCTTCAGTTCATCGCTTGCGAATTTCCATGTGACGCTGCCGCATTATCATGAGCTGGTCGACTTTTTATACTCGATCATGCCGGGCCGCCCCCACGCTTTGCATTACTCGACAATCGGCTTTCACCATACGGGCAAGATTGCGATTATGCGCGAATTGTCGCAAGACCTGGCTAATTCCGGTGAGCGGTTTGACCACGCAATCGGACCGCGCGGGACTGTTGCGATAGGGTTTTCATCGCCTGCCTCACGAATGGTATTGAAAGTAATCCGGAACCATCCGACCGAACACTATAAATGGGATCATTTCCCCGGTGTTGATGCGGTGTTGGGAAAGTATCGCCAGTTGCATGAGATCAATCGTGCGGGATCTATGCTTGATAATGTGATCTATCAGAACGTGAGCTTGCCAGCGCGTTTCTTTGGCGATGATCTACGCGAGACATTACTTGAATATGCCAGTGATAACGTTGCGCAGGATGGTGAGGATTTGCTGTTCAAACATCTGATCGTTCAGATGAAAATGATTCCGTTACCTGTTTTCTTAGAAACTGCCAGCCGTGAGGATGCGGAATATGTTGTCGGTTCACTTGGCCGATGTATCAAGAACAATGCGGCGGCGAATATTTTCAATAAAGATCTTGATGGGCGTAATTATGGGGTGGGACAAACGCTTAAAGTTTATTTGTTTGATTATGATGCTGTCGAAAAGCTGACAGATGTAAAAGTACGGACGAATGTTGATCGCATTGATGGCGATGAAGATGTGGCTGATTGGTTCTTTGAGGAAGGTACGATTTTCTTGCCGGAGGAAATCGAAATGCACATGCGCATCGAAGATCGCTCGCTGCGTCGTGTGTTTCGTAAGGAGCACGGCGAGATCCTGACACTCGCATTCTGGGAGGCGATGCAGAGGTCTCACGAAGAAGGGGATGTACCGAGTGTCA
>CALDZQ010000243.1 GCA_937944035.1 uncultured Neomegalonema sp.
GGGCGCATGAGGGCGGCGGGGACGTGGTGCAGGGCGTTGAGGATGACCGCGCCGTCGAAGCTGTTGTCCTCAAACGGCAGGGCTTCGCCGCCGGACTGGTGGAGCGTGGCGTCGGGGGCAAGCTCTGCGGCTTTGGCGAGGAGGTCGGGATTAGGGTCCACGCCCGTCATCACCGCCCCGCGCCTGCCCAGCGCCCGCAGCAACCGGCCGCGACCACAGCCGATGTCGAGCAGGGTTTTACGCTCGAACGGGCCGAAGATGTGGGTGAGGGCGTCCATGTTGGTGGTGAAGGTTGGTGGGGTCATGGTGTGTTCTCATATGCGGTAAAGTGACTTGTGAGACTTCAGTGATTTAACCCTACAATGGCGAACGAGGCAATTCTTCTACCGGAGCCGCGCAGCGGCGACACGCGACCAACCGCCCGCGCTTTTTGTCTGGCGCGATTTCCTGGGAAATCGCTTGCGGCGGGCGCTAATCTATAGCCCAACATCAGCGAGCCGCATTATAGCGTTTTCAAGGGAAATGGGTTCATTGCCCGACTCGGAAAACGCGCTGAAACAAGAAGTTAGAGCATCCTGAACGATCCTTATATCGTTCAGGATGCTCTAAGCGCCCCGCCTCAGCCGAAACGCCCCCGACGCTGAAACCACCACCGCCAGTATCACCACCGCTCCGCCGATCAGCGCGGACGGGCCGGGTTGTTCGCTCAGCGCCCACCAGACCCAGAGCGGCCCCAGCACTGTCTCAAGCAGCATCAACAGGCTGACCTCGGCGGCGCTGATGTAGCGGGGGCCGACGGTGACAAGGGTGAAGGCGATCGGGGTCAGGAACAGGCCGAGAAGCGTCATCCAAACCATATTGACGCCGTCGATTGCCATCGGGTCGGCCAGTCCGAAACCGATTGCGGCCATCCAGATCGATCCGACTTGCACGGCGGCGACGTTATCTACTTGCGGCCACAGGCGCAGCAGGGTGAATTGGGCGGCGAGCAGGATGGTGGTGATAACCGCGTAGAGCATCCCCAAACTCGCCCCGGACGAAATACCGCCGACCGTCGTGATGGCCACGCCCAACGCACCGAGCAGAATGGCGAGCATGGTGTTGCGGGCGGGGATCTCGCGCAGAAGCAGCCAGCCCAACGCCGCCGCGCAGATGGGGGTCGCGGCGAGGATCACCAGCACATCCGCCGCCGGAGCCTCGCCCAGCGCCATGACGAAGGCGGCCGAGTTGAGGGCATAGGCAACGCTGAGAATCAGGAGCGGGAAGCCTCCGGCGCGGAGTTTGGGCAGCATGTTGCCGCCGTCGCGCCAGAGCAGATATGTGGTCAACGTGACGAAGGACAACAACCCGCGCCAGCCGACGATGTCCAACCCGTGCGAGTCGATCAGGCGCAAAATCAACGCATCCGGCGACAGCCAGACCACGCCGAGAATGGTGATAAGGTAGCCTTTGCGGCGGTTTGCACCGTTGGCGGCGGTGGATGTGGCGGGGGTCATCCGGACGCAAAGCCCTCTCCCCGTCTAAGGGGGGAAGATCGGGAGGGGGCGTGCTCGATAAGAGATGCCGGTCCGGTTGCGACACTCCCCTCCCCGGCCCTCCCTCCGCTTTGCGGGGAGAGGGAGAAGCTCAACGCCCCCCTCACAGCGGCCAAAGCAGCGCGATCAGGGTCAGGGCGACCGTGCCTGTTACCAGTTTCAGCGGGACGCCGAGGCGTAAGTAATCCACGAATTTATATCCCCCCGGCGCGTAGACCAGCATGTTGGTCTGGTAGCCTATCGGCGTTGCGAAGCTGGCGTTGGCCGCCGCCATCACCGCTATCACAAACGGGCGGGGATCATAGCCCAATGATTGCGCGAGGCCGATGGCCAGCGGGGTCAGGATGACCGCGACGGCGTTGTTGCTGACCAGCTCGGTGAGGATGCTGGTCAGGATGAACACCGCGATCAGGGCCATCAGGGGCGAGGCGGCCTCCAGATGCGGGACGATGGCGTTGATGATGAGGGTGATGGACCCCGCGCTTTGCAACCCCTGCCCCACCGCCAGCATCCCGACGATGAGGGCGAGCAGGCGGGCGTCGACGTAGCTGAACGCTTCCTCCGGGTCCAGGATGCCCAGCAACATGACCGCCGCCACGCCTAACGTTGCGGCTCCGGCAATGGGCATGATGCCCGCTCCGGCGATGACCACCACGCCCAGCATCACGGCAATCGCCCAAGGGGCCATCGCGCGCTTTGCCGGTTTCGGCGCGCCTTCGCGGGTGAGGTTGATGAGGCCCGCATCATCGACAAAGCGGTGGATGTCTTCGGGATCACCCTCCAGCAGCAGAGTGTCGCCGATCTCAAGGCGCACAGAGTCGAGTTGCGCCTCGATCCCGGCTCCACGGCGGTGTACGGCGAGCGGGTATACGCCATAGCGGCGGCGCAGGCGCAGGCGTCCCAAGACGCGGCCCACGAGGCGCGAAGCGGGGGGGACCAGCGCCTCCATCGTGATGGCGTCGGTGGACGACAAAGCATCGACCGTGCCCGCGACCGAGAGGCCCAGTTCCCGCAGATCGAGCACTTCCTGGACCGTGATGCGCAGAACGACGCGGTCGCCGGGTTGCAAGGTGACGGCTTTAAGGTCTCGCCGCAGCGAAGCATCACCGCGCAGCACGTCGATCACACGGGTGTCGCCTTTGTTGAACAGCGCGACCTCGCGGGCTTTTTGATCGACCAGCGGGGAGTCGAGGGGGATGACCACCTCGGTGAAAAAACGCGGATTACGGGGCTGCGAGGTGGTGTACTCGGCCAGTGTCTTCTGATTGGGCAGCAGATACGGCCCCGCGACCGCCATAAAAGCCATGCCCGCGATGGCTGCACCGATGCCGATGGGGGTGATCTCGAAGATCGAGAAACGCTCCAGCCCGTTCGCCACCGCGACGCCATCGACCAGCAGGTTCGTCGATGTGCCGATCAGCGTACAGCCGCCGCCCAGAATCGAGGCGTAGGACAGCGGGATCAGCAGTTGCGAGGCGGGCCAGCGGGCGGCGACGGCGAATTGCAGGACGATGGGGATCATAATCATCACGACGGGCGTGTTATTCAAAAACGCCGAGGTGAACAGCACGCCGATGGAGGTGACGATCAGCGTCAGGACGGGCGCGGTTTTGGCCGAACCGACAACGATCTCGGCCAGCCGTTCCAATGCACCCGTGCGGATCAATGCGCCGGACAAAATGAAAAGCGCCCCGATCGCTATCGGAGCGCCATTGGCGAATACGCCTACGAAATCTTCGGTTTGCAGCAAGCCCAGCGCCAGCATTGCAGCGACGCCCGCGATGGCTATCACATCATGGGGAAGCCGCTCCCAGACGAAACCGGCGAACATGGCCGCCAGTATGAATAGCGCGATAAAGGGCTGTAACGCTTCGGGCATCAGCACGGCATGACCTCAGAATAACTGCACAGCCTTTCGTGTTATCATAGCCAAAGGGGGATGCACGGTAAAATTGGTAGATCGCGCGGTACGCCCTACCCGCATCGTCAGGCGATGCTCGTCGCCGCAAAGCCGAGCAGCGCCAAAATTGCCAGAACGACACTGAGGCCCATGAACAAGCCGATGTCACGCGATGTGCTGCCGTCGTTGCCGCCGTCACGGGCGGTTTCGCGGTTGCGCTGGTCGCTTTTCTGATTTGTTTCTTTGTTCATGCGGGGACAACGCGGTAAACATCGATTTTGTTCCAGACGCGGAGTCAGATTCTTGAACAGCGCAAATCCCGTTCTTGTCAGCACCACCAGAGGCCCGATTCTGGAAAACCGTCATCGGGGCGCTGCGGCGGTTGTCAGGGCCGGGGGCGAGATTATGGGGCAATGGGGTGATGTGACCACCCCGATCCTGCCGCGCTCCTCGATCAAAATGATTCAGGCGCTGCCGCTGATCGAGTCGGGAGCGGCGGAGGCTTTCGGGCTGAACGACGAACAGCTGGCGCTGGCTTGCGCATCGCATCAGGGCGCGCCGCTGCATACGGATAAGGTCGCCGCGTGGCTGTCGGGGATGGGACTGGGCGAGGATGCACTGCTGTGCGGGCCACAGCCGCCCCGTGACCCGGCGCTGCGTAAAGCCGGGGCGGCAGCCAGCCGGATTATGAATAATTGTTCGGGCAAACATGCCGGATTTCTGGCGCTGTCCAAGCATTTGAACGCGCCGTTAGACAGCTATCTCGACCCGGCCGCACCTGTGCAAAGCGCCGTCGGACGGGCCTTTGCGGAGATGACAGGGTGCGATTTCCCGCTCGTCTACGGCATTGACGGATGCTCTGCCCCGAACTTTGCGGCCAATTTGCTGGGCGTGGCGGCGGCGATGGCGCGGTTTGCCGACCCGCAAGCGCTGGGGCAGGCCCGTGCGAGCGCGGCGATCCAACTGCGCGAAGCCATGCGCAGCCACCCGCTGCTGATCTCCGGCGAGGGACGCGCCTGTGCCGCGCTGATCGAAGCGACGGAAGGGCGCGCGGTGGTCAAGACCGGGGCGGACGGGGTGTATACCGGGATTATCGCCGCCGCGCAGACGGGGTTTTGCCTGAAAATTGACGACGGCAACACCGCCGCCGCCGAGGCGCTGTGCGCGGGGCTGTTGATCCATCTGGGCGTGCTGGACCCGGCGCATCCGGCGGCGAAACGCTATGCGGGGACGGATATTGTGAACTTTAACGGCGAGGTTGTCGGCGCGCGGCAGGTGGATTTGGGATGAGGGCGCAAAGCAAGTCGCGATCAATCCGAGCCAGATTCTGACGCCTATGGCTCAACCAAGTCGATGTCTTGTGCAAAACGAGGCGCTGATTTAACGGCCTCCGCCAGCAACGCATCGAAATCATCGGGCGGATTGCCCCCCGCCAACATCGTTTTAAAAACCGCATAGGCATCGGTCTTACTGCCATAGGCGCGCAGCGTGGAAACATCATTGACCCATGCCAAAACGATGATCTTGCCGACGCTGTCAAAGCGGAAAAACAGACGGTATTGCTGAAAAAACTTGGCCCGGAACCAATGTTTCCGGCTGCTGCCAAGGGTATCACCCTGACGGAATTGCGAGGCGGCGGGATCGGCCGGGATCACCTCGCTCAGCAATTTGAAAATTGCCGCCAGCCGCTTGGCGCAGTTCTTTTTGCGCCAGTTTTCAGGATCGCGGACTTTGCGCAAGGCAACCTCGTCAATCAGAGTGTCAAGCTGATCGAGAAACAGCGGATGCGCGTAGATTGACCAGCCATTGACAACCAGCGGCGCGCCGGAAGGCGCCGTCATTCGTCATCGGGCGAAAGCGCGGCATCAAGATCAACCTCAACATCCGCGACCAGTGCCTTGAGGCGGTCACGCAACGCGCCGTCAAACGCGCTGAGGCGGTGGGGATTGGCGATAATGTCATCTTCGATAAAGCCCAGAAACGCGGTCAACGCGGGATCGCCGTCAACAGAACGCACGGGTTCGATGTAGACCCGCCCATCCGGACCGGTACAATAGCGCAGTTGGTCGCCTTTGCTGAGCTGAAGCTGTTTGCGCACACCACGTGGCACGGTCGTCTGATACCGATCCGTCAATTTTGAGGTCTCGTGTGACAAAACGGGCATAATGATTTCGATCCTTGCGGTGATGAGCGCGGGAATAGCGGTAATGCACATGCATTACCAAGTCAAGTTTTTCACCAATTTACGAGGGGAACGTCAAGCTGTTGGACCGTAAAATGGAGGATGAAGGGACTGCATTTCATTGCCATCATAACAGCATCGTTTTGACCCTTGACAGGCGATGCTTTACACTCTTAATGTTCCTTTTTTGTATGATTTTGAAAAGGACGAAATGGACTGGACGCTTGCCATAGACCGCCACCGTGATGCGCTGCTGCGGATGCTCGCTTTGCTGCTGACAATGGTTGGCGGCGGGGACGGTGCGGGTGT
>CALDZQ010000244.1 GCA_937944035.1 uncultured Neomegalonema sp.
AAAACGCGCCAAAACAAGAAGTTAGACTATGCCCGCCCCGATCCGGCGGGCATTTTTTATGTATCAAGAATCAATCTTGTCCCACCCCATCGCCTTCGTCCCCAGCCACAGATAGGCGCGCGCGGGCAGGAATCGCATGGATTTGAGGATCAGCACAAAGCGCAGCGGAAACGCGATCTCAAACTTCGCTTTTTTCAACCCAGCAACAATCCGCTCCGCCGCGTCATCGGTTTTCATCAGGAACGGCATGTCGAAATCATTCACAGCGGTCGCATCCGTCTCGACAAAGCCGGGGCAGATCAGCGAAATCCGCACGCCTTTCGGGTGCAGGTCATAGGCCAGCGCTTCGGCCATATTGATAAGCGCCGCTTTCGTGGCCCCATACGCCGCCGCTTTCGGCAATCCGCGATAGCCCGCCACGGAAGAGACCAGCGCGAGGCAGCCCGTTCCCCGCTCCAGCATATACGCCATCGCGGGGGCAAGCCCGTTGGCCACGCCCATCACGTTGACATCCATGTGCTTTTTCACGTCTTCGACGTTGAACTCCTGCGCCCGCATCGGGATGTAGACCCCTGCGTTCAGGATCACCAGCGACAGCCCCTCCGCCGCCGCGATGCGGTCAACGATGCCTTGCATCGCGTCGGGGTCGGTCACATCACCCGGCGCAGCAATGATTTTGCCGCCCGATCCGGCGGCCAGTGCGTTCAGCTTTTCCGCACTGCGCGCGGTGGCATAGACGGTCCAACCGTCTTTCACCAAGCGCTCGACCACCGCGAGACCAATGCCCGCGCTGGCCCCCGTCACCCAAGCGGCGCCGTCTTTCGGGGATGGGATATAGTCAGCACCGCTCATATTTTTACTCTCTTATTTCAAGTATCAGAGGCTTAGCGGCCCCGTGTTACCGGTCAACCGATAGGTGGCGCGCTCGCCCTTGGCGTCAAATGCCGAGCCGATCCACTCGCCCTGCGCATCGAGGAACAGGTCGATATTGAACCCCGCCCCATCCGCCGCGCGCAGGCTGGTTGCGCCGGAGGGCGCTTCGGCGACCTGCATCGGGCTGACCGACACATTGAGCAGCTCGCCCGATTGCGTGCTGATCCACGGGGAATTATTGATCGCCGGCTTCATCCAATAGCTTGTCGGATACGCACTGCCCGGCGCGGCTCCGGTATAGCCGGACCCTTCGATCATCAGCGTATCGCCTTGGCGGGTCACATTGACAAAATCAGGATCACCATCGTCATTGCAGGTTCCCTTCAACGACAGAAGGTTGCCGGACAGATCGTATTCCTCCGCATAGGACAGTGTGTAGCGGTAAGCGGTAAAGCCCAGCACTTTGACGGCGATGTTCACATCGGTATCCGCCAAAACACGATCACCTTGCTGGCGGACGCTGAGAACATGGCTGCCGATGGGGGAGTCCCCGCGATATACGTCGAACGTCCTGCGCCCGCCCCCTGTTGCCGCGAAAGACGGCGATGCGGCAAGCGCGAGCAGACCGGAACACGCCGCACGGCGTGATAATTGGTATTCGAACATGGGATCCTCCTGATGGATCAAAAAAAGCCAACAGGTCGCCGTGTTGAACGACCCGCTGGAAACATCCCTCTGCATATAGAAGTAATTTATGGCGGAAATGTTCCATCCTTTACGCAATCGCTTATCCGCCATAACAAGTCGCTCTATGCGTATGAAAGGATTCACCGGATGAGAATTTGCACCGATCTGCCCGACGCCGTCGGCAACACCCCGCTGATCCGCCTGCGCAAAGCCTCTGAACTGACGGGCTGTGACATCTACGGCAAGGCCGAGTTCATGAACCCCGGTCAGTCGGTCAAAGACCGCGCCGCCCTGTCGATTATTCAAGACGCCGTCGCCAAAGGCCAGTTACAGCCCGGCGGGGTGGTCGTTGAGGGGACAGCAGGCAACACCGGAATCGGCATCGCGCTGGTCGGTGCGGCGATGGGCTATCGCGCGGTGATCGTGATCCCGAACACCCAGAGCGAAGAGAAAAAGGCGATGCTGCGCCTTGCGGGGGCCGAATTGATCGAGGTTCCGGCGGCCCCGTTCAAAAATCCGAATAACTACGTCCACTACTCGCGCCGTCTGGCAGAGAAGATCGCCGCAACCGAGCCGAACGGCGCAATCTGGGCGAACCAGTTCGATAATGTTGCCAACCGTCAGGCGCATATCGACACCACGGGGCCGGAAATCTGGGAACAGACGGGCGGCAAGGTTGATGGGTTCATCTGCGCGGCCGGGTCCGGCGGCACGGTCGCCGGGATGGCGATGGCTCTCCAGCCGAAGGGTGTGAAAGTGGGCATCGCCGACCCGAACGGCGCGGCGCTTTATAACTTTTACGCCAATGGCGAGCTGAAATCCGAAGGCTCGTCCATCTCGGAAGGGATCGGACAAGGCCGGATTACCGCCAATCTCGAAGGCTTCACCCCCGATTTCGCCTGTCAAATTCCGGATGCCGAGGGTTTGCCGATCATGTTTGATCTGCTCAGCGAAGAAGGCTTGTGCATGGGGCTTTCAACCGGGATCAATGTCGCCGGAGCGATGCGGATGGCGAAGGAAATGGGACCGGGCCACACCATCGTGACCATCCTGTGCGACTACGGCAACCGCTATCAGTCAAAGCTGTACAACGCGGAATTCCTGCGCTCGAAGGGCTTGCCGACGCCGGACTTTCTGGAACCGAAAGCGGCGCGGCCTGAGGTGTTTGAGGCGGTTTAGATACGCCTTGTTCTACTCCCTGTTCGGTCACATAATGTGAGAATGAACAAGATGGTCGAAATTTCGGGACAGCCATTGCCGCTTGCGCCTTTGAATGCGCAGGGGTTCAAGGCGCTGATGGAAGCGGGCGCACTGCCTTTCGATGGTCGCGTAGAGATGATTGAAGGAATGCTCGTCGAAATGTCGCCTTCCCTGAATGCGCACGGCATGGCGCTGGCGAACCTGTGCATCGCCCTCGCTCCCGCGCAGCAGCGTGATCTGTCAATCGTGATCGACCCCGCCCTTTTCCTCGCCGATGACCTGACTCTCGCCCCCGATCTGGTTCTGCTGCCGGGCGGTATCCGGTCAGAGCAGGCAAAAGGTGCTGATGTGGCGTTGGCGATAGAAGTCTCCGCCAGCAGCCTCGCCTACGATCTCAACATCAAATCAAAACTCTACGCTGCAAGCGGCATTGCGGATTACTGGGTGGTCGATCTGAACAATGAACGCTTACACATCCATCGCGGACCAAGCGCATCAGGTTACACCGATGTTACGGCGCAAGATTGGACAGAAGCTGCGACGCCGCTCGCTATGCCCGATATGCCTTTGACCCTGTCAGCTATCATCCGCTTATGATTGCCCGCCAAACAGATAAAAGCGCCTGACCCTGGGAGGAAGCGAAGCGCCCTCCCTTGGGGAGGGTCAGGCGCGTCACAGTGCTGCGCACTGCTCCAAAGTAGAGAAACGTTTTATCACAAACAAAAATGCCCCACCGAAGCGGGGCATTCCATCATCTCAAACACAACCAATCCCTTACGGACTGTCAGCCGTGCCGAACTGTACGCCCGTGCCGACTGTCTCATCGGTCGGCGTGGACCAGTCACGCTTCACGCCCAGCTTCTTCAGGATCGGCGAGGCGATGTAGATCGACGAATACGTCCCCACAATAACGCCCCAGATCATCGCGAACGTAAAGCCCTGCAAAACCGGACCACCGAGGAAATAGAGTGCCAGCAAGGCGATCAGCGTGGTGATCGATGTCATCAAGGTCCGTGACAGCGTCTCGTTCAGCGATTGGTTCAGCAAATCCTCCAGCACCATTTTCTTATAGCGCCGCAGGTTCTCCCTCACCCTGTCGAACACGACCACGGTATCGTTCAGCGAGTACCCCACAATCGTCAGGATCGCCGCGATGATACTGAGGTTGAACTCCAGCCCGATCAGCGAGAACACCCCGATGGTCAGGATCACGTCATGCCCCAGCGCCGCCACCGCGCCGACCGAGAACTGCCACTCGAACCGCAGCCAGATATAGACCAGCACCGAGCCGATCGCGAAGACCACAGCGAGAATACCCGCCGTCACCAACTCGCCGGACACTTTCGCGCCCATGCTCTCGACGCGGCGGATTTCAAAGCTGTCGAACTCCGTCTGCAAGGCAGTTCCGATCAGGCCGG
>CALDZQ010000245.1 GCA_937944035.1 uncultured Neomegalonema sp.
GCCCTGCCCGCCGCGATGCTGTTGCAAGTCGAGCGCTCGGAGGCGGGTATCCGGTTCAGACAAAAACTCGAAGGCCGCTATGTCGCGCAGGTTTTCGGCGAGGCGTTGGGGCAATGCATTGATGATGTCTACGATGATGAGCACCTGTTCAAAATAATGCCCCGCCTGCTCGAAACCGCCATCACGGGCGAACCGGCAATGGTAACAGGATCAGCGCAGACCAAGAGCGCCAGCGCCTTTCCTTTCACACGTCTGGTTTTGCCCTTCGCGGGCGAAGACGGCCACGTCGCGCGTTTGCTGGTGGTTTACGCTTTCAACCCGACATTGCTCGCGCAGCTTTCCGCGCCTTTACGGGTGCGCCGCAATGATATTATTTCCCGCCATGACAGGTTCTCCGTCCGGCGCGAAATGGCAAAAATGCGCGAAAGTAACGAAGCGCGCTACACCGCGCGCGCATTGCAGGCGGGCTAACACAACGCCACAGCGGCGCGCAGTTCACCCGCGCCGCTGCCATGCTATAGCTGCAATGCAGCATCGTTGGATCAAATCTTCAATTTGAAAACAATCTGTCAGAGACAACAGATTGCCCTTTATACAAAATATGCTTATGAGAGCGGCATCATCGCCGCGTCTCAACTGAATTGGGGCGCGATCAGCAGCGCCGCCGCATCGCACTTCTTCGCAGTTGCGAAATGCCGAGGCGCTTCCAGACAGAGAGGAAGGGTTTCATGACCGTCTCCACAGGAACAGACTCGCTCAACACACGCCGCAAGCTGACCGTTGGCAAAGAAGATTATCACATCTACTCCATCGAAGCAGCGGAAGCCGCCGGTGTCGGCAATCTGAGAAAGCTTCCCGCCTCCCTGCGCGTGGTTCTTGAAAACCTGCTCCGCAATGAAGACGGTGACACGGTCACACCCGATGATATTCACGCCTTCGCCGATTGGGTTGCGAATGGCGGTAAAACCGACCGCGAAATCGCCTACCGCCCCGCCCGCGTTCTGATGCAGGACTTCACCGGTGTTCCGGCTGTGGTCGATCTGGCCGCGATGCGTGATGCGATGAAGACTCTGGGCGGCGACCCGCAGAAGATCAACCCGCTCTCCCCCGTCGATCTGGTCATCGACCACTCGGTGATGGTTGACGAGTTCGGCACACCGCGCGCCTTTAAAGCCAATGTCGAGCGCGAATACGAGCGCAACGGCGAGCGCTATGAGTTCCTGAAATGGGGTCAGGGCGCGTTCAATAACTTCCGCGTTGTCCCTCCGGGCACGGGCATCTGTCACCAGGTGAACCTTGAATATCTGTCGCAGACGATCTGGACGGATGAAGATAAAGACGGCAACCGCATCGCCTATCCCGACACGCTGGTCGGCACGGACAGCCACACGACGATGGTCAACGGCCTCGCGGTTCTGGGTTGGGGCGTCGGCGGCATTGAAGCGGAAGCGGCGATGCTGGGCCAGCCTGTCTCGATGCTGATCCCTGAAGTTGTCGGCTTCAAGCTGACGGGGTCGGTTAAAGAGGGCGTGACGGCGACCGATCTGGTGCTGCGCGTTGTCGAATTGCTGCGCGCACATGGCGTTGTCGGCAAGTTCGTCGAGTTCTACGGCGACGGGCTGGACAACTCGCCGCTCGCCGACCGCGCAACCATCGCCAACATGGCCCCTGAATACGGCGCGACCTGCGGGTTCTTCCCTGTAGACCGCGAAACGCTGCGTTACCTGCGCGTTTCGGGCCGTGACGAGTCACGCATTGCGCTGGTTGAAGCCTATGCCAAGGTGCAAGGGCTGTGGCGTGATAACAAATCCGGCGATCCGGTGTTCTCCTCGACGCTGACCCTCGACATGAGCACGGTAGAGCCTGCGATTTCAGGACCAAAACGCCCGCAAGACCGCATTATCCTCAGCGAAGCGTCAAACGCGTTCAACGCGATGATCGCCGAGCAAGAGAAAAAAGGTGCGGTTCAGAAAGTGCGTGATGCGGATTACGAGCTGGATAACGGCGCGATCGTTATCGCGGCGATCACCTCCTGCACCAACACGTCGAACCCGTATGTGATGGTCGGCGCGGGTCTGGTGGCGAAGAAAGCCGCTGAAAAAGGTCTCAAGCCGAAGCCGTGGGTGAAAACCTCGCTCGCGCCCGGCTCGAAAGTTGTGACGGAATATCTGGAAAAAGCCGGACTGCAAGAGCCGCTGAACGAGTTGGGTTTTGATCTGGTCGGCTATGGCTGCACCACCTGTATCGGCAACTCCGGCCCGCTGCCTGAGCCGATTTCGGAAGCGATCAACGAAGGCGATCTGGTTGCGTGCTCTGTCCTGTCGGGCAACCGCAACTTTGAGGGCCGCGTGAACCCTGACGTGCGGGCGAACTATCTCGCCTCGCCACCGCTGGTGGTCGCCTATTCGCTGCTCGGCACGATGACCAAGGACATAACGACCGACCCGCTTGGGCAGGATCAGGACGGCAATGATGTCTTCCTGAAAGACATCTGGCCGACCCAAGCGGAAATCAACGAGCTGGTCGAGTCCACCGTCACCCGCGAGGCGTTCCAGTCGCAATACGCGGATGTGTTCGCGGGCGATGACAAGTGGCAGGGCATTCAGGCCGAGTCGAGTGACACCTACGGGTGGCCGGCCAATTCGACCTACGTGCAGAACCCGCCCTATTTTGAAGGCATCACCGCCGAAGTGGGCGAGATCGAGAACGTCAACAAAGCCCGTGTTCTGGCTCTGCTGGGCGATTCGATCACGACGGACCACATCTCACCGGCGGGTTCCATCGCCAAGACAGGTCCGACGGCGGCCTATCTCGAAGAGCGTCAGGTCGGTGTGCGTGATTTCAACAGCTACGGCGCGCGGCGCGGCAACCACAACATTATGATGCGCGGCACATTCGCGAACATCCGCATCCGCAACATGATGGCTCCGGGGACCGAGGGTGGCGTGACCAAACACATCCCGTCGGGCGAAGTGATGCCGATCTTTGACGCGGCGATGAAGTACAAGGATGAGGGCACGCCCCTCGTTGTCATCGCGGGCAAGGAATACGGCACAGGCTCCTCGCGTGACTGGGCCGCGAAAGGCACGGCTCTGCTGGGCGTCAAAGCCGCGATTGCCGAGAGTTTCGAGCGTATTCACCGCTCCAACCTCGTCGGCATGGGCGTTGTGCCGTTGCAGTTCATGGAAGGCGAAGGCCGCGAGTCGCTGGGTCTGACGGGTGAGGAAGTCATCACCATCGAAGGGCTGGCGGGCGGGATGAAGCCGCGCGCGACCGTGAAAGCGACCGTCGAATATGCGGATGGCAAGACGAAAGAGATCGACCTGCTCTGCCGCATCGATACCGCGACCGAGATCGACTACGTCAAGAACGGCGGCGTGCTGCACTACGTGCTGCGCGATCTCGCCAAGGGAGACGCAATCGCGGCAGAGTGATCCGCTTCGGTTGACGCAAAAGAAAACCCCGCATCGCTTGGTGCGGGGTTTTTTTGTTAATGGTTCCAGATGCCGCAAGGTGTAGCAGCGGTGGTTTCAACAACGATCATTGCAATATCCGCAAACGCGCAAAGGTCATAATTTCGCCCCGCAAGCGACCTTCAGTACAAGTCACTCAGTCCGAACAGTGATTTTCGAGGGAGTTTTTTTATGAGAACGGCGATTTTATCCTGCGCAACAGCACTTATGGCACTGACCGCAATCCCGGCGGGCGCGGTTTCGGGCGGCGGGTTTTCGGTATCGATCCAGAACAACGTCGCAGATTATAACGGCTATGTGCGGATGCGGCACGGGCAGGTCTACGCGGTTTGCTTTGCGAACAATCTCGACCGCCGTGCCGATGCCGAAGTCAACATTGACGGGTTGAGCATGGGCACATGGCGGTTAAAGCCGAACCAGCGCGCCTGTGTCGAGCGGCCCGCAACAACGCAAGGCCGCTTCACCTTCTATCGCGCCGACAGCAGCGAAGGCTATGCGGTCGGGTCGGGTCAGGTGAACCGTGGCGACAAGGGCAAATTGTCGGTGGCATTCTATCCCGAAGTCGAGCGCAGCTATGCCTATGAGCCGGAGCCTTATAACGGGTATTCCCGCAGCCACAGCGATGCGGCACCGGAAGCGCAAGGCTATGCCGCGCCACGCGCCCAAAAGCGCGCCCCACCATCGTATGATAATTTAAACGCCGGTGTCACCGGCCTTACCGGTCACTCGGATCAACGCTTCCGCCATGCGGGACAGATCGAGCGTGACTATGCGCAAATGGTCCGGCTTGAGCTGCGGCTGGTGCACGACCCAGCCTACGATACCACCCCGGCAGAACCGCGCCCCCTGCCGGGCCGTTATTACCGCCCCGCCCCGCCACCTATCGGGTACTGAGGGTTACTCGTAAAACGCCCCGGCGCGAGACCGGGGCGGGAAACCCTCTGAGCAGTCAGGCTGTTACTTCGACACCCCGACCACAACCCTGTCGAACTCTTTCGGGGGTTCGGGGATGCGGGTGAAGTAGCGGACGCTTTGGCCGGGTTCGATGCTCGTCGCGTTGATGTCCTCAGGCCCGACGCTGGTTCCGAACAGCGCCTCCTCCTCAGCGTCAATCACCTGA
>CALDZQ010000246.1 GCA_937944035.1 uncultured Neomegalonema sp.
CCACCCCAACGCGAAATCCCGCAATTCCCCCCAAAACCCGTTGCATTCTCACGATTCAATAACCATGTTCCCGATGCACGCATTTCCCGGATGGCGGAGATGCACTGAATTTCGCTTGGGAGAAGACGATATGAGTATGGTTTCAACATTGGCCAAAGTGGCTGCCGGCGCCCTCGTTGCACGCGGCATGGGTAAAATGATGCAAGGCGGTGGCGGCGGCGCGGGCGGTGGCCTCGGCGGAATGCTCGGCGGCGCGCTTGGCGGCGGACAGCAGGCTGGCGGCGGCGGCTTGGGCGGCATGTTGGGTGGAATGCTCGGCGGCCAGCAGGGTAACGCACAGCAGGGCGGCCAAGGCGGTCTCGGCGGCATGTTGGGCGGAATGCTCGGCGGTCAGGGCGGCCAAGCGGGCGGTCTGGGCGGAATGCTCGGCGGCGCGGCCGGCGGCGGCGGCCTCGGCGGCCTCCTCGAAAGCCTCGGCGGTCAGGGCGCACAGCAAACCCCGCAGCAGCCACAGGCTCCCGCTCAGGGCGGCCTCGGCTCCGTCCTCAACTCCGCTTTCGACAAATTCGGCGAGCCGGACACCGCTCCGACCCCGTCACAAGAGCAGCAAGCCCAGCTTTTCCTCCGCGCGATGATCTCCGCCGCCAAATCCGACGGCAGCATTGATGCGGGCGAGAAAGAGAAAATCCTCGGCCAGCTCGGTGATGTGACGCAGGAAGAAATCCAGTTCGTTCAGGCCGAACTCGCCGCCCCGCTCGACCTCGAAGGTCTCGTGCGCGACGTACCCGCAGGCATGGAGCAGCAGGTCTACCTGATGTCCCTAATGGGCATCGATCTCGACAGCCCGGCCGAGGCACAATACCTCGACGCCCTCGCCAAAGGCATGAACATCACCCCCGATGTCGCCAACGCGATCCACGACAAACTCGGCGCACCAAAGCTTTACTCGTAAAGCCCCCGCGCTGACAAAACGGCCCCGCACTCACAAGGTGCGGGGCTTTTTTGTGCGCCTTTGCAGGTCTGAACACTTAACTGCAATCACTTTATTAACCAAATTCCTTCATGCTTCCGGGCGCATAACCGGAGTCATTTCAGCCTATGTTTCGTCTTTTCTCGAAAGAACGTACCGAGCGGCACAAGCCTGTCGCGGCATTCGATCCGACACGCGGCCACCGTGATGTGGGTGAAATGGCGGTTGCCGCTTCTCAGGCCGATTGGGAAACGATGGTCGGCTTCTACCGCGACCAGACGCCCAGCGCCCGCCACGTCCTTCTCAAAGGGTTGGCATGGTCGATTGAACCCGGCGCGCTGAAATGCGACTACCCGCAATCGGTGGATTGTCAGGTCATCATGTCGGCGCTCCACTACACATGGGGCTGGCGCTATCGCGGCCATGCTGATGTGGATACGCTTGAGAACAGCGCGCTGGAGGCATGGCGGCATCACCTGGACCAGTCCTTCGATCACGCCATCAGCGCTCTGGCGCTGGATGCGGATGATCCCACCCCGCTGGGTTATTTCGCCGCCACCGCCGGTTTTCTTGGCGCGCGGGAGGATCTTGACTGGGCCGACGGCTTTATTCTGGGCAGCCCGTTGCCCGACTACACCGCTTTCCGCTTTCTGATACAGGGCCGCGCGGCGTGCGGGGCGGGGCGTTCCGATCTCGACCGCATCGCCGCCCATGCTGAAAACCGTGGCCCGCTGTATCCTGAGCTGTTCTCAATCCCGATCCGCGCCATTATCGAGCGCTGGAAATGCACCGTCGATGCGGGCGGCCATGATGACAGTTGCCGCGCCGCCGATGACGCCTTCGAGCATGAGCTGGTGCAGGCCGAGCTTGCCCGCATCAACGCCCGCTTTTGGGCGGGGATGAAACGCTCGAAAGCCTTGCGGCAAGACGTATGGACCTGCCGCATGTGCCACGATGATTTCGGCTTCGCCCTCGCCGCCTCCGGTCAGGAATACGAGGCCCGCCGCCACATCGAAGCCATCGGCAGACTGCCGGGCCTGACCCCGTGGGCCTACCGCTTCGGCAACGACCCCATGAAAGGCTTCATCGCCCTCCGTGAAGAGTTGGGCCTGGACCCGACGCCGTAAAGACCGGTTCAGCTTTGATCTGACGCCATAAAAAGGCGGGGCACACCACGTGTCCCGCCTTTTCGCCTTACTGCCATCCCGCGCCATCACGCGCGCCCCCCCCTTGCCCCCCCCTCCGGAGTCTTCCCCCTTGCCCACGCCTTCCCTTCCCGATCTCGAAACCAAATTCGTCCCCCTCACCCCGACCAACCCGTCCGCCGCGCCCGGCCATGTCGAAGGCTACGCGGCTATCTTCGGCGAGCCGGACCGGAGCGGTGACATCATCGCCCCCGGTGCTTTCTCCGAAAGCCTCACCCGCCGCGCCACCAGCATCAAATTCCTCTGGCAGCATGACGCCGCCCGCCCCATCGGCATCTGGGACGAAGTTGCCGAGGATAAACGCGGCCTGCGCGTGAAGGGCCGTCTGCTCACGGGCATCCGCCTCGG
>CALDZQ010000247.1 GCA_937944035.1 uncultured Neomegalonema sp.
ACCACCACTTCTCCGGCGTCGCGCTGAACCCGACAGCTTGTTCCAGCGCGAATGCCGTGTTCAGCAAATCGCCTTCCTCAAACGCCTTGCCGATCAACTGCAAGCCCATCGGTAATCCGTCATCCGACATGCCCGCCGGTACAGAAATCCCCGGCAATCCGGCCATGTTGACCGTCACCGTAAAAATATCCTGCAAATACATCTCCAGCGGATCGCCAGACTTCTCACCCAACGCGAATGCGGGCGATGGCGTCGTCGGCGTCAGGATCGCATCGACCTTCTCAAACGCCTCGTCAAAGTCACGCTTGATAAGCGTGCGCAGCTTTTGGGCGCGGATGTAATACGCATCGTAATAGCCCGCTGACAGGACATACGTCCCCATCATAATCCGGCGCTTAACCTCTGCGCCAAAGCCTTGCGCGCGGGTCTTCTCGTACATCTCGGTGATGCCATCGCCTTGCGACAGCTCCGCCCGATGCCCGTAACGCACTCCATCATAGCGCGCGAGGTTCGAGGACGCCTCGGCGGGGGCGAGGATATAGTAAGCGGGCAGCGCATATTTCGTGTGCGGCAGGCTGATCTCAACGATCTCCGCCCCCAATGACCGCATTTTATCAACACCCTCATCCCACAGGCGCTTTGTCTCATCCGTCATGCCGTCAACGACATACTCCTTCGGAATACCAATCCGCTTGCCACGAATATCCCCCGTCAGCGCAGCCTCGTAATCGGGCACAGGAATATCAGCGCTGGTCGAATCCTTCTCATCCACAGACGCCATCGAGCCGAGCATAATCGCGGAATCGCGGACCGTGCGCGTGAACGGTCCCGCCTGATCCAGCGAAGATGCAAACGCGATGATACCCCACCGCGACACACGCCCCCAGGTCGGCTTCAAACCCACGGTTCCGGTGAACGCGGCGGGCTGGCGGATTGAGCCGCCTGTGTCCGTGCCCGTTGTCGCCATCGCCAAATTTGCGGCCAGCGCAGCGGATGACCCGCCCGAAGACCCCCCCGGCGTCAGCGCGGCGTCAGAGTTTTTGCTCCGCCACGGCGAAACGACATTGCCATAACAGGCTGTCTCGTTCGAGCTGCCCATCGCGAACTCGTCCATCGACAGCTTGCCCAGCATTACCGCGCCATCGGCCCAGAGATTGCTGGTCACAGTGCTTTCGTAGGGCGGTTTGAAATCCTTGAGGATGTTCGATCCGGCCTGTGAGTTTACACCCTTGGTGCAGAACAGATCTTTGATCCCCAACGGTATCCCGCACAGCGACGGCGCATCCCCCGCCGCCAGCCGCGCATCGGCCGCTTTGGCTTGCTCGCGCGCGATTTCAGGTGTTTTCACACAATACGCATTGAGCGCATCGCCGCCCTCGACCGCAGCGATAAACGCCTCGGTCAATTCGGTTGCACTGATCTCCTTGGCCCGCAGTTTGTCGCGTGCGTCGGCAATGGTGAGAGCGGTAAGGTCTGTCATGGTCATCCTGCCCGGAATGGTGTTCCAGCGGGTTTAGCCGCGCGGCGCGCAGGGGGCAAGAGGCAGCGCGTTTCTTCACGGACAGACCATCATCAAGCGTGTGTTTGGCTTTGATGAAAAACTATAAAGTTGTATTGCGTACCGTGTTAATTTATATTCTCAAACACCGTATCATTATGAAACGTTTTTGCATCCTTATCCGTATTTAGTTGAGTGAGAGTACAAAATGGCGAATGTTTTGAGACCTGACCCGGTAGATCTTCTGCGTGAACTGGAAGCGATTCATGTCCGCGACACGGCAACACGCCTGCGCAAACGCCCGTTCAAAGACGATACTGATCCCCCGCAACACAAAGCCAATGGCGAGATCGATCGTTTTCATCCGCAAGTTCCGACAAACTTCACCAAAGGCCTCCCTCACAACCGCTTCGGCATTGTTGATGAAAAGGCGTTCAAAAAATTCGTTAAATTCATCAACCAGGAACGCCGAAACCGCGCATTCGGCTACAGTGATCCGACCGGCAAGGATGTCGTAATCGGCCCTGAGGGCGGGAAATTCCTGACCACAAAGAAAGCCGCCCGCACATGGGAAAGCCCGCTGGCCGGGCATGTGTACAGCTTGCAAGGCCCGGATGCCGACATGCTGACCATGCCACCCGCGCCTAAGCTTGGCTCCGGCGAGTTATCGGTCGAAATGGCAGAGGTTTACGCCCTCGCCCTGCTGCGTGACGTTCCGTTCACATCCATCCGCGAGGGAAAGGGCGAAGCGAAAGACATCGTCAAGGCGCTCGACGGCTTCTCATGGTTCACAACCCGTCAAACCGATAAAAAAGCCGAAGCCCGCCGTATCGCCCGACTCGATTCTGAAAAAAGGTTTACCGCACAAGTCGTCTGTCGCGGCTCGACCCCCGGCGCTAAAAAAGGCCCGTACCTCTCACAATTCATGCTTATCGGTAACGCGAGTCGGGGCAACAGTGAGCCGATTTTGTCCAGCGGCGTCGCATCAGGTGGCCATAACACCTGTCCGATCCTGAATGAAAAAGGGGAATCGGCGACAGCTAAAGACGGCTATATCGTCTACGGCACGCAACTGATCGACCAGCGCAACACGACCCAGATTGAAGGCAAAGATTACCTGACAGACTGGGCAAGTTGGATCGATGCGCAAAACGGTGCAAATTTCAAAGGCGATGATGTTTTCCGCAAAAGTAAACGCTTCATCACAACGCCACGCGACTTGGCATCTTACGTCCATTTCGACCAGCTTTATCAAGCCTACCTGAACGCCTGCCTGATCCTGCTGTCCTATAATTATGACTTCGATCGTGGTCTGCCGGAGGGCAAGGCCAGCAATGTGCGCGACGCTTTCGCAACATTCGGCGGCCCGCACATACTGTCACTTGTGACCGAGGTTGCTTCGCGGGCGCTGAAATTTGCCCGCCGCCAGAAATTCAACATCCACTTGCGCGCCCGTCCAGAAGCGATAGCGGGCGTGCTGACCCTTGCCCAACATGCCGAAGCGGGCAAGTTGGGCGCAAAGGCGAAGAAAGCCGCTAACGAGGCTTTGAAGGAATTCAAAAACGCCAAGAAGCAATCCGGTATCGATCTGCTGGGTAAGATCGTTACGGTAAATGCGGGCTTAAACAAAAATAAAACCGCCAAGCAAATGGACTGGATCAAGCACGACAAAAATTGCCTGCTGCCGATGGCCTTCCCCGAAGGTTCGCCGATGCACCCCAGCTATGCCGCCGGTCACGCCACCGTGGCAGGGGCGTGTATCACCATCCTCAAAGCGTTCTTCGAGATGTATGACGCGCCCGCCAAGAACGCTAAGCCCTCTCTCACAGACGAAACGCAATGGCAGGAGCGCGCCTTTATTTCGCTGTATGGGGAAACGGCCGCAAATCAGGCCGAAGCCATCGGTAACATCGGCGAACCGATTACGACGGGAATCTTCGCCCCCGACGAGACGGGCGATCATTTGGTTCAGCAAAAAGGCAAAACGAACGAAGGTCTGTCAATTCTGGGAGAGTTGGACAAACTGGCCGCCAACATCGCCATCGGCCGCGATATGGCGGGGGTTCACTACTACACCGACTATTACGAGAGCTTGCGCATGGGCGAACGTATGGCCGTCGGCATCTTGCAGGAGCAAATGCTGACCTACCCCGAACCCGTCACCATGCGCCTGACCACCTTCGACGGCGAGCGGATGATGATTTGCGGTACGGGGGATGGTGTGAAGTCAAGCGTGAAGCTGGCCCGCTTTAACACAAAGACGAAGAAATGGTGCAAGCTGCGCTATAAGGATTGGTTCGAGCGATAACGATCGTCATTCTCGCTGGAAGTGAGTCAGGATGTCGGACCTTTCATCACAGAAGTGACCAACATAGTCACATTCCGCGTTGAAGCAAAGCCCTACTCCACCATCTTCGGCACAGCGAAAAATCCTTCGCGGGCGTCCGGGGCGTTGGCGAGAATGTCGTCGCGGCGGTTGCCGTCGGTGATAACGTCCTCGCGTCGCTTCAGGCGCATCGGCACAGCGGAGGTCATCGGCTCGACGCCATCGACATCCACTTCCTGCAACTGCTCAACCCAATCCAGAATACCGGAAATTTCAGCCGCCAGCGGCTCAACCTCATGATCCTCAACCGCGATGCGGGCGAGTTTGGCGACTTTACGGACAGTTGCGGCATCGACGGACATGGGACAGTCTCCGAAAAAAGAAAACGCGCCCCGCTATAACGGGACGCGCATGTAGTCTCAAGACATATGAGCCTTAACCCTCAAGCGCATCTTCCAATGTACGCTGTCCGGGGCGCTTGGCGCTGACCAGCACGGCCATATTGCCGGGCTTATGCTCATTGCGCAGCATTTTGGTGTGCGCTTTGGGAATATCACGCCACGAGAACACCTCGGACATACACGGGTCGAGACGGCGCTCCAGCATCAGCTTGTTCGCAGCGGATGCCTGTTTGAGGTTCGCGAAGTGCGAACCCTGAACGCGTTTTTGGTGCATCCACAGATACCGCGCGTCCATCGTCAGGTTAAATCCGGTCGTTCCCGCACAAATCACAACCATCCCGCCACGTTTGACCACAAAGACGGAGGCGGCAAAGGTCGCTTCGCCCGGATGCTCGAACACCATATCGACGTTATTGCCTTTGCCGGTGATGTCCCAAATCGCCTTACCAAACTTACGAACCTCGGCAAACCACGCCTTATACTCGTCCGAATTGACAATCGGCATCTGACCCCAGCAGTTGAAGTCTTTGCGGTTCAAAACGCCTTTAGCGCCAAGGCCCATCACGAATTCACGTTTGTCCTCATCAGAGATCACGCCAATCGCATTCGCACCCGCCGCGTTAATCAGCTGGATCGCATAGGAGCCAAGCCCACCCGATGCTCCCCAAACCAGCACATTATCACCCGGTTTAAGGATATGCGGGCGGTGGCCGAACAACATCCGGTATGCCGTGGCGAGGGTCAGCGTGTAACACGCTGATTCTTCCCATGTCAGGTGTCGCGGGCGCGGCATAAGCTGCTGACTTTGCACCCGCGTGAACTGCGAGAAGCTGCCATCCGGGGTTTCGTATCCCCAAATCCGCTGGGTCGGCGAGAACATCGGGTCGCCGCCGTTACATTCTTCATCGTCGCCATCATCTTGGTTGCAGTGCACCACAACCTCGTCACCAACCTTCCAGCGCTTGACCTTGTCGCCGACGGCCCAAACGATGCCCGAACAGTCGGAACCGGCGATGTGGAAGTCATTTTTATGCACGTCAAACATCGAAATCGGCACGCCCAGACCGGCCCAAACACCGTTATAATTGACCCCGGCCGCCATCACAAAGACCAGCACCTCATGGCTGTCCAACTCCCATGTCGGCAGCACCTCCATCTGCATCGCCTGCTCCGGTTCGCCTTGTCTGTCGCGGCGTATAGCCCAAGCGTACATCTGTTTCGGCACATGGCCCAAAGGGGGAATTTCGCCCACTTCATAGAGATCTTTGACAGGCTGATCTTTCAAGACATCGGCATGATCTACTAACGCATCCATCGGTCGGCTCACTTTATTGAAAAACAGCTGCATGACGCGCAACTTTAAGAAAGAATTCTTAGTATCGCTTTAATGACATTTCGTGCGCTGCGGCGCAAGAATTTTTGTGCAGTGCGGCGTAAACGCGAATACAGGGCGTTTTCAATCCACCGAAACGTGTTTTACAACAAAGTCTAAGCGCAGACGGCGAAGATATATTCCCCACATCCCCACCATAAAATTACACTGTTATTAACCCGGTCTTGCAATTTACAAAGACAGACCGCTATCTGACTGTGCTTAAACCGCAGCGCCTTCGAAGGAGACATCTCATGGGCAAACGCGACGACCTGATCGAAAAATACGCCGAAGACCTGCGCACGAAGTGCAGCATGGAACCGGATATGGACTTGCTGAAAAAAGTCACCATCGCCTGCGGCCCGTCGATCTATAACCGCGACGCATCAACAGTTTCCAGCGGCGACAAAGCGGAGCTGGATCGTGTGAAGGCGAATTTCGTTGTCAAAAAGCTCGGCGTCGCCGAAGCGAAAGCGGACGCGGGTATCGACAAGGCCATTGAGAAATATGGCAAATCGAACCGCACAAAATACCGCGCTGTCATGTACTATTTGCTGACGAAAGAATTTAAAAAAGAGGCGGCTTTTTCATAAGTCACCGCTTTTTGCTGCCAGAGCCGAAATGCGCCTCACCGCGCTTTTCGGCCAGCACCACCTGCTTTTGCCGGTCACGGAACCTTCTGCGGTCCTCATCGGTGAATTCACCGATACAAACCGCACAACTGACCCCGCGCTCGTAATGATCTGACAGCAACGCCTGTCGCGAGAGCGGCCGCCGACATGCGTGGCAAAGCTCATGCGTTCCCGGCGCAAGCCCGTGCCCGACAGCGACCCGCTGATCGAACACAAAGCATTCCCCCTTCCAGCGGCTTTCCTGCTCAGGCACTTCCTCAAGATACTTTAGGATACCGCCCTTCAGGTGAACCACATCCTCAACACCCTGCCCGACCAGCCAGCTGGTCGTTTTCTCGCAGCGGATGCCGCCCGTGCAGAACATAGCGACCGTTTTTCCCGCAAACGCCGCCCCATGCGCATCCCACCAATCCGGGAACTCGCGAAAGCTGTCCGTCCCAGGATCAACCGCCCCTTCGAACGTGCCTATATCAACCTCATAACGGTTGCGGGTATCGATCACGACGACATCATCGCGGGCAATCACCGCATTCCAGTTTTCAGGCTCGACATACCGCCCCACCCGTGCGGCCGGATCGACATCAGGTTGCCCCATCGTCACGATCTCGGCTTTCAAGCGCACCTTCATACGGTGGAAAGGCATTGAAGCCGCTGCACTTTTCTTCCACTCCAGATCGGAAAAACCCGGAATGGCGCGCAACCGCGCAATCACACACTCAACCCCCGCCTGCGGTCCGGCAATCGTTCCGTTAATCCCCTCGCGGGCCAGCAATAAAGTGCCCCGCACACCCGCCGTGTCGCACACATCTTCAAGCGGCGCTTTAAGTGTTTCAGGGGCATCAATCCGCGCGAAATGATACAGCGCGGCGACGCATACCGGCAGGCGCTGTTCCTCATCATCACTGGTTTTCTGACACGATCCGCTCATATCCGCCTCATACCCGTAAAGACGCGCGGAAATCAATCCGACAGAAAAGATTGCTGCATTGCAACATAACCGCTATATCCACAACCAAAGCGAAAGGGGATCATCATGGACGCTGCCGGACAGGACGATTACTACAGCGAATTCGTATCAACCCTCGGCGAGCGGATCACCGTCGCACGGGAGCACGCGGCGCTCAGCGAAGCCGAATTGGCCGCACGCCTTGCGGTGACAACGAAAACACTCGGTGGATGGGAAAGCGACGGCGCAGAGCCGCGCGCGAATAAACTCGTGACCCTTGCCGGAATAGTGGGTGTCTCACCGACCTGGCTGCTGACAGGCAAAGGTGAAGGCATCACCGCCCCGGCAGAAGAAAGCTTCGCGCTGGATGACGCCGCTTTATCCGCTCGCCTGACCGAAGAACTGCGCGACGCCGAAGATTTGCAAAGGCGCTTGGCCAAGCGTATCAAGCGCATCAAGAACGCAATCACAGCAATCGGATAAACAGTCTTCATGGCCGAACCTATCGAGCGCAGCATCCGTCTCAAACGCCTTAAAATCCGGGCATGGCGACGTGGTATGAAAGAGATGGATCTGATTTTGGGCGGTTATGTTGATCGCCACAGTGAAACGCTATCGGATACGGACATCGGGCATCTGGAAACATTGATGGAACGCCCTGACCAATCGCTATTCGCATGGGTATCGGGCGCAACCCCCGCGCCGGCTGACGCTTCGGCCGATGAAAAGGCTCTGGTTGAAAAATTATACGCTTTTCGTGCATAAGCACTCTTGATTTAGAAGTTAAATTAATCTCCGTTTTACTCAAATACATCACATTGCTTTTTGAAGCATTTGAATCTGTGAGGAAACGAGATGAGCGTCGCAGCAGCAGCACATCCAGAGCATGAAGAAACCCAAACGCCGGAAAGCAGCAGCTTGCTGGCGCTCTACACCGACACACTATCCTATATCGAACGCCTACACCGTCTTTTGCTCGATGTTGTCAAAGATGAGTTCGAGCGGCTGGGCGTTATCGACGTGAACAGTGTTCAAGCCCTGTTGCTGTACAACATCGGTGATAATGAAGTGACCGCAGGCGAGTTGAAATCGCGTGGCTATTATCAAGGCTCGAATGTTTCTTACAACCTCAAAAAACTGGTCGAAGCGGGGTATATCAGCCACGAACGTTGCGCTGTTGACCGTCGTGCCGTGCGGATCAGCCTAACGGAAAAGGGCCGCGAAATGCGCCTGATCGTCACAGAGTTGTGGGCGCGTCACGTCGAAACAATCGAAGAAAGTAAGCTTATCAGCACAGAGGGCTTCGCTTGTCTCGAAGATTCCATGCGCTTGCTTGAGCGCTTCTGGAGCGACCAGATCCGATATATTTACTGATACTGCGCCATAACAATACAGCCCCCCGGTCACGCAATTTTATCGTGGCATTCAGTCTCTGAATAAGACATTATTCGTCCGGGGGCGAAGTCGATTCGTAAATCTTGTGAGGCTTTGACGCTACATCACCTAAAAACAAATTTCCGTATTCTGTGATCCGTATGCTTTGGATGTGATGCATCCGCAGCGGGGCAAAGGATGATTGAACCTTGTGAAATTGTGGCGTACTGTGTCGGAAAAATAATACCCTGATTTGGGCAACCGTCGCGAGCATGTATATGACGGCATTTCGAAGTGTTACTTCGTTGAACTATGAGGACGCGGCGGTTTCGCTGGGCGATGAACTGCGCGCGGCCCGTGCCTCGCGCGGTTTGTCCGTCGATCAGATCGAGGAAGACCTTCGCATCAAGGCCAAATATATCGAGAGCATCGAGAATTGCGATCTCTCCACGCTACCCGGCAAGGTCTATGTAGACGGCTTCATCAAAAACTACGCGTCCTATCTGAACCTCGATCCTGATGAGATTCTCAGGCGTTTCGATGAGGAAAGCGGTTTCACCTCTCCGAAGTCCAAGAAAAAAGCGCGGCAGCACAACAGCGCGGTTTCAGGATCAACACCCGACCCGCTTGCGGGATTCACCCCGCGTAAAAGCGTGAGTAAAGATCAGGGCGGCATCGGGCGGCTGTTGTTTTCGCTATGGCCGATTGTTGCCCTCATCGGTATCGCGTTCGCTGTCTGGTTCGGGATCAAAGCGGCGCGCGATGCTGGAATGATCCCCGAAAACTTGAGCGTTATCAGCGCGGCGGACGAAGAACAGCCGATCTTTGAAGCAAATATCTCAGACGATGCCGTCAACGGCGACAATTCTCGCCGTACAATCGAGCGGCCCGCTGATCTCGCATACGCCAAACTCGGCACACCGCCTTATTGGGATGTGGAAACCGACCAACCCCCGGCGGACGGCCCCGTTTCGATGATCGATTCGCAGCGATCAGGTCTATTCCCGCCAACAGGCGCACAATCCACGGCCGCGAATGCCGCCACCGCGCAACCGGAATCCGGTGCGCAGTTTCCGGGTATCAGCGGTTTCGACGAAACCGGATTGGCCGAAACCGGCTTGACGGGTAACAGCGTAACAATCGCTGCCGAGACACGGGCCGCGCTCGAATCAGTTCCTGTGGAAATCGCTTCCACTGACCCTTCGTCCTTTGAAGGCGCGATCTTCGGCTCTGAGGACGGCTTGGAGGAGAGTGCCGCACCCTCCGACGCGCCAATGCGCGAATTCGCCCTCTTTGCAACACAGGAAACATGGATCGAAGTGAAGGCCGCTTCGGGGCGGGTCCGCTTCTCCGGCATTCTTGCGCCGGGCGATACCTACGACATTCCGGGCGAGGAAGGTCTGCTCCTGAAGGTGGGCAATGCTGGTGGTTTGATGGCCGAAGTGCAAGGCGCGCAGCTTGGGCCTTTTGGTCCGAACGGATCGGTTATGCGCAATATTGATCTTCAGAAGACCGCCATCCTTGACCGCCTGAAAGACGCTTCCTCCACGCAATAGTCGTGCAGTTCTTACATAAATTCAGTAAACCGCTTTTGACACAGCCGGATAATCCGTGTTTGGCTGTCCCCATCGATGCGTGACGATAAGCGCATGATCCCAGACGAAAGGGAATGCTGATGAGCATCCGTCCGTGGCGCGATATAATCCGTCGTAAAAGCCGTCAGATCATGGTCGGCAATGTTCCTGTTGGCGGTGATGCACCGATTGCGGTGCAAACCATGACCAACACCCTCACATCCGATGCGAAAGCCACGATTGAGCAGGTCAATCAATGCGCCGAAGCGGGCGCAGACATCGTGCGCATCTCCTGCCCCGATGAAGCATCCACCGCCGCCCTGCACGAGATCGTGCGCGAAACCACGGTTCCCATCGTTGCCGACATCCATTTCCACTACAAACGCGCCATCGAAGCGGCGGAGGCGGGCGCGGCCTGCCTGCGCATCAACCCCGGCAATATCGGCTCGGCCGAGCGTGTGCGGGAGGTGGTCAAAGCGGCCAAGGATCACGGCTGCTCGATGCGCATCGGGGTGAACGGCGGCTCGCTTGAGCGGCATCTGCTGGAAAAATACGCCGAGCCTTGCCCGGATGCGATGGTCGAAAGCGCATTGGAACACGCGCGTATCCTTGAAGATAACGACTTCCGCGAGTTCAAGATCAGCGTCAAAGCCTCCGATATTTTCATGACCGCCGCAGCCTACACGGCGCTGGCCGATGCCTGCGATTATCCGCTGCATTTGGGCGTGACAGAGGCCGGTGGTGCGATCTCCGGCTCGGTCAAATCCGCGATCGGCATGGGCAGTCTGCTATGGGCGGGCATCGGCGATACAATCCGCGTGTCGCTGTCGGCTGATCCGGTTGAGGAGGTCAAGATCGGGTTTGAGATCCTTAAATCCCTGAACCTGCGCCATCGCGGCGTGACCATTATCTCCTGCCCTTCCTGCGCGCGGCAGGGTTTTGACGTAATCAAGACCGTGCAAATCCTCGAAGAAAAGCTCGCGCATATCAACACGCCACTGACGCTGTCGATCATCGGCTGTGTCGTGAACGGTCCCGGCGAGGCACGGGAGACCGATATCGGCTTCACAGGCGGCGGCGCGGGGTCCGGTATGGTCTACATCTCAGGTCTGCAAGATCATAAGATCGAGAATGGAAAGATGGTCGATCACATCGTCGGCCTCGTCGAACAAAAAGCCGTCGAGTTCGAAGCGGCACAAAACGACGAGACTGAGGCGGCGTGACGCTTTCGATACGCCGCGCGGCCCGCGAAGACGCCCCTACCCTCGCCGTCATCGAGCTACTGACCGCACCGGAATTTGCAACGTTTCTGCTCGAAGATTTGTTCGAGGGCACGTCAGTCGGCGCATCACTGTCCGCAATTTACCGTCGCGGCGGGACAGATTCATACGAATGGTCATGGATCGCCAACCGTGACGGCGACGATGTCGGGGCCATCGGTGCGTATCCGGTCTCGCTGGTACAAGCCTCCAGTGACACAGGCGAAGCCGCCGACCGCCTCGCGTATTTCGACGGTATCCGTGGCAAAATGCGGAGCGATGCGTTTCATATCAGCCGCCTCGGCGTGTTGGAGCCATTCCGCCGCATGGGCATCGCGCGGCAGTTGATTGATACCGCGTGCGCCAGCGCGGGCGCGCATGGCGAAACCCGTGTGACGCTGTTCGTGTGGGAAGACAACGCGGAAGCGGTCGGCCTTTACAATGCGCTAGGATTTGAACAGATCGACTCCGTCGTCATCCCCGCACACCCGCGCATGTTACGGCACGGGCGCTCGCTTTTGATGAGCCGTGCTCTTTAGAGTCACCTGCGATCAAGTTGAGCCATAAAGCGTCAGAATTCACATCGTTATTGGCAGGAAAATTCTGACTCAAGTTGATCGCGAATGATTCAAACACCCATCACAATATCAAATGTGCCCACACCTGTTGAGAAATCCACAGTCGCGGCCCGCTGACGCGCTTCACTGCCCAGCGACGCATAGAGGAAATCGCGGGTATTGTCGGTGGCATCACCTTCAAAATACATCTGCATCGGCGTTTTCTCGAAACCTTGCCCGGCCACATAGAAATGCAAATGCCGCGTGCGTCCGGTGTAGAGGCCCGGCTTGATGGTGCGGAAGCGATAATTCCCCGCCGCATCGGTCCGCACAACGCCATAGCCCTGAAAATTCGGGTCAAGCGGGGCGGCCGATTGATCGCGGCTATGCGCGTAACGGCCATAGGCATTCGCCTGCCAAAGTTCGACAACTGAGTCAGCGAGCGGACGGCCATCGGCCCCCAGAACACGCCCCTGAATCTCGATCACCTCACCAGCCGCCTCTTGCCCGCCGCCGATCCGCACCAAATCAAAATCGCTGTCTGCGGGCAAGCGATCCGGGAAAAACGGTCCCGGTGTCTGTGCCGGCGTAACGGTCAGCGCGTTCGCGACGCTGCTGGCCCCGGCCGCCAGAATCCCCGCACCAGCACCCGCAACAAGTTTCCTGCGTGAAATCATATCCATTCACCCCGTTTTTCAACAATCAGCATGACTATAAATGTGGCGATGTAAGGATGTGGCCAATCAACGCTTCGTGTTCGCAATTACAAAAAAGGGGTGTTATAGTTGGAACATAGAGGGGCCGTATTTTGAGTCTTCAGGAGTGTTTGATGCGCCTATTGTTAGTCCCAGTTTTGGCAGCTTTTTCAGCGATGTCGATTGCCGGTCCGGCACTGTCGCAAGTTTCGCGCAATATCGACCAGTGTCAGGCGTCTGATGCGACGATTGACCAGCTGATCGTCCATTGCACCGTCGCGATTAAAAGCGGAAAGCTGACGCCGCAGCAGGAGGCACGGGCCTTTCTGAACCGGGGCGTCGCCTTCTTCGAGCGCGACCAATACACACTCGCAATCCGCGATTATGATCTCGCGCTAGAGCGTGATCCCCGACTGCCGATAGCTTATGTCAACAAAGCGAACACATATATCCGTATGGGCGACCTGAACCGTGCGGTGATGGAATATGACCGCGCGATTTCGCTGCAACCCAATGATACCCAAGCGCTGATCGGGCGCGGAGGGGCGTTGATTCAGCTACAGCGCTATCAGGAAGCGGTACAAACCTTCACCCGCGCCATCAATATCGATTCCGAAGACCCATCCGCCTACTTCAACCGTGCTCTGGCGAGCTTACGGCAAGGAAACGCACAATCGGCAGTTTTGGATCTGGACCGCGTGATTTTGCTCTCGCCGGAGGATGCGGAGGCCTATGTCAGCCGCTCGCGCGCGAAGCAAGCCGCAGGCGATTTGAACGGCGCGTATCAAGACCTGACACAGGCGATCCAGATCGATTCGGCTTATTCTTACGCCTATTTCCGTCGCGGAAGATTGTTGTATGAGGACGGCCGTAAGCAGCAGGCGCGCGATGATCTCGCCACAGCATATCAGCTGGGCCTCGATCACCCGTGGTTGGCGGAATATATTGCCGGCTTAGGGAACTAAAACCGGATATAGCGACGCGACCAGCAATGCGGCCATGATCCAGTTGAATGCGCGCAAGCGTGACGGCGTGGTCAGGAAGCGCCGCATTTGCTGGCCCAATGTTACCCAAGCGGCGACACATGGCAGGTTTACGGCCCCGAAAATCGCCGCGACGAGGATGATCCCGGCGACCGATTGAGAGGGTTCGTAAACGCTGACCGCCGTAAGCGCCATCGCCCACGCTTTTGGATTAACCCATTGAAACAGCGCCGCCTGAATGAATGTGAACGGCGTTCCCGCTTGCGCTTGCGCCTTTGGCGGGGCGGCGTTGGCGATTTTCCAGGCGAGGTAGAGCAGGTAGAGAACACTGAATATCTTCAGCGCGACATACGTGACCGGAAAAGCCTCGAACAACTGAACAAGGCCAAGCCCCACCAGCACAACCATGACGACGAAACCACCCGCCACACCCAACAAATGCGGGACAGTCCGGCGAAATCCGAAATTCGCCCCCGACGCCATCAGCATAAGGTTATTCGGCCCCGGCGTGATCGAGCTGACAAAGCAGAAAGCGAACAAGGCGATGAGGGTGTCATAAGTCATACGACATCCCTTAGAGCGATTTCGAGCAAGGTGGAAACACTTTGCGGCTCGGAAATCGCGAAAAAAGACTGCTGCGTTGTGCGTGATTCAAGAATTTCGCAGAACGCTGTAGGCCGCGCACGCTCCCGCCCGCCTGACAAAGGAGCGGCGGCGCAAACGTAGCGCCGCCGTTTAAGTGCTGGAGATGGAGTGTAGTGCGTACAGTATTGTTAGTAAACGAATGCGCCCAAACTTTGACGGTTCGTAACATCCTGAAAGAACTGTGTACGCTGTTGTGAGTACGTGACAACAAATTACTCTAACGCTTTGACCTGAAAAAATCTTTTAAAATCACACTACAAGCCTCTTCCGCGATTCCCGGATACAGTTCCGGCCGGTGATGTGTCGTCTTATGCGTATAGATCTGCGGCCCTGCCTCAATCCCGCCACTTTTGGGATCGCTTGCCCCGTAATAAACCGATCCGACATGCGCCCAGGCAATCGCGGAGGCGCACATCGGGCAGGGTTCCAGCGTCACCCACAGCGCGCATCCGGTCAGACGATCCGCGCCCAATTTCGCGCAAGCCTCACGAATAACCAGTATTTCCGCATGGGCTGTCGGATCATGCCGCGCGCGGGTCTCGTTTCCGGCCTGCGCCAGCACCGTACCGTCCGGCCCCACCAGCACCGCGCCCACGGGCACTTCGCCCCGCGCCGCCGCCGTTTTCGCCTCATCCAGGGCGCGGCCCATATGGCTGGTAAAATCTGCCTGTTTCATCCGCACAAACATAGCGCAAATGTCGGCGCTCTGCTATCGCTCAGCCCATGAAAACCACTGAAAAAGCCGAGCGAATCGCAAAAGTCCTGTCTCGCGCCGGGGTTGCGTCACGCCGGGATGCAGAGAAAATGATCCTCGCGGGCCGCGTCGCTGTGAACAGTGAGCGCCTTGAAACGCCTGCGGTCACGGTCACGTCCAACGACATCATAACCGTCGATGGCAAGCCGATTGCCGATCCCGATCCGCCCCGCGTTTGGAAATACCACAAACCCTCCGGCGAGGTGACGACGGCGCGGGATGAAAAAGACCGCAAAACCGTGTTCGACAGCCTGCCCATAGATATGCCCCGCGTCATGCCCATCGGCCGCCTCGACATCACCTCCGAAGGTCTGTTGCTGCTCACCAATGACGGTGAGCTTAAGCGCCGTCTTGAGCTGCCTTCGACCGGATGGCTGCGCAGGTATCGCGTCCGCGTTCACGGAAGAGTTACCGATGATCTGGTAGAACCTCTCCTCAGAGGGATCACCGTTGAGGGCGTAAAGTATCAGCCGATGGAAGTGCAATTTGACCGCCAACAGGGCGCAAATGCTTGGCTGACCGTGGCCTTGCGCGAGGGCAAGAACCGCGAGATCCGTAAAGCGATGGAAGCCATCGGCGTGTCCGTCAACCGCCTGATCCGAGTCTCCTACGGCCCGTTCCAACTCGGCGATCTGCGCGTCGGCGGTGTCGAGGAGGTGCGCTCCCGCGCCCTCAAGGAACAGCTCAACCTCTCCGACGTGGAGCGCCAGCGCCGCGAGGAAGCGGGCCACGAAGCCCAAGACGCGCCCAAACCAATCGAGGCGACCACCGTGCGCGCCTCAAGCGCCCGTCGCGGCAAATCCCAACCCGCCCTCGTCACCAAAGCCCCCGGCGGCGGCAGGCCCAAATCCACATCGCGCACCCTCAGCACCAGCCCGGACGAGGTCAACGCCTCCGCCCCGCGCGCCAAACCCGCCCGCAAAGGCCCGGTGCGCAAGCAAAGCACCCGCAACCAACCACCCGCAAAATCAGGCTCCACCAAGACAGGCAAGGACAAGCGCCGATGAGTGAACTCGCCGTCATCCAGCGACCATCGCCCAATTTCGACGCCCGTGAGGGAGAGATCGACATGATCGTCCTCCATTACACAGGCATGGAGACGGGCGCCGGCGCGCTGGAGCGGCTGAGTGATGCGGAATCCAAAGTCTCCGCCCATTACGTGCTCGAAGAAGACGGCCGCCTCCACAATCTTGTCCGCGAGGCAGACCGCGCATGGCACGCGGGCGTGTCCGGTTGGGGCGGGCGCGAATTGCTCAACGATTGCTCGATCGGTATCGAGATCGTCAATCCCGGCCACGAATGGGGCTACCGCGCGTTTCCCGAAGCGCAGATGGACGCGCTGCTCACCCTCGTCGCGGGCATTATGGCCCGCTGGTCGATCCCGCCGGAGCGTGTGTTGGGCCATTCCGACATCGCCCCCCGCCGCAAGGAAGACCCCGGCGAGTTGTTCGACTGGCCCCGCCTCGCCCGCGCCGGACTGGCCATCTGGCCCGCCGCCGCCGATCGCGACACCATCCCCCGTATCCTTGATCCGGAGGGCATCGCCCGCCTCAGCGGTGCGTTGGAGACGGTTGGCTACGAGCTTGATGATTTCAGCAAAACCCTGCTCGCCTTCCGCCGCCGCTTCCGCCCCACAGCGTTAGACGGCCCGCCGGTGATCCACGATTTCCTCATCGCCCGCGAGGTCGCCAGCCGCTACCCCGCCAAGCGCCAAATAACCCGCGCCCCCCTCATCATCGACGGCTTCAACCCAGCAGACGTTTGAGGATCTCGAACAAATCGCGTGAGCATTCGGGCCGTTTGATAAGGCGGTTCATCTCTGCCTGAATCATATGCTGACGCTTGTCGTCATAGCGCCGCCACGTCTCAAACGCCGTCCCCATCCGCGCCGCCGTCTGCGGGTTCACCCCGTCCAGCCACGCCAACTGCTCGGCAAAGAAGCGATAGCCGGAGCCGTCGGCGGCATGAAACTGCCAGTGGTTCGAGGCAAACCCGCCGATCAGCGAGCGGAAACGGTTCGGGTTGCGCCAGTCAATATCGCTGCGTAACCGCAGTTTCTTCACACGGGTAAGCGCATTCGCATCGGGAACCCGCGCTTGCATGGACAGCCATTTGTCCATCACCAGCATGTCCCGTTTCCACCGGGCCTCAAACGTGTCCAGCGCCGCCTGTGCGGCATCCCCGCCCATCCGCAGCAATGCCTCCAGGGCCGCCGCGCTGTCGGTCATATTATCCGCCGCATCGAACTGCGCCTGCGCCAGCGCGCGCACATCGTCTGTTTTCAGATGCGTCAGCATCCCCAGCGCCGAATTGCGCAGCGAGCGCTTGCCCGCACTTTGCGCATCAGGGCTGTACGCCCCCGTCACTTCATTCGCATGATACGCCGCCAGCAACGCCTCCCGCGCCGCATTGGCAATCGCCGTGTCCAGCGCCTGCTTGGCCGCATAAACCGCTTCGGGATCAACGCTGTGCCCCTGACCGGCCACATGCGCGGCCAGCTCATCCTGCCCCGGTGTGCCCAGCAACAGCGCCAGAAACGCCGGATCACCACCCCGCTGCAACGCCGCATTCAACGCCTCAGGCAGGGCAGGGGCGATGGCCGCCCCGTTCACCGCCGTCTCCGTCATCGCCTTCAACGCCAGATCACGCCCCGCTTCCCAGCGGTTGAACGCATCCGCATCATGGGCCAGCAGCAACGCCCGCTCCGCATCATCGCGTTCGTAACTGACGATCACAGGGGCCGAGAACCCGCGCAGCAGCGACGGCGTCGGTTCCTCCGCTGCACCCGTAAACGCAAACGTCTCCGACTCGCCCGTCACCTCCAGCACATGTGTGTCCCGCGCCGCACCATCCGGTCCGGTCAGGCTCAGCCGCTCGCCCGTGGCGGACAAAAAGCCGACCGCGAACGGAATATGCAGCGGCAACTTCCCGTCTTGTCCGGGCGTCGGCGGCGTGCTTTGCGTGATGTGCAACAGCGTCTCGCCCGTTGCTTTGTCATAGCCCATCGTCACCGACACACGCGGCGTTCCGGCTTGTGACCACCACCGCTTGAACTGTGTCAGATCACGCCCCGATGCTTCCTCGAAACAGACGGCGAAATCCTCAATCGTGCAGGCTTGCCCGTCATGGCGGTCGAAATACAGATCCAGCGCCTTGCGATACGTCTCCGCCCCGACCAGCGTGTGCAGCATCCGCACCACCTCGGCCCCTTTTTCATAGAC
>CALDZQ010000248.1 GCA_937944035.1 uncultured Neomegalonema sp.
CAACATCAAGGGTAGGGGTCATGGAATATCTCTTCCGTCAGTAACTTGCGTTTGCGCATAGAAAACCGTTGTCAGGGCCAGCCCGACAACGGTGTTATCATCTCAGGTCATTACGCCCGGCCAGCCGCCGCCTTCAATGCATCCGCCAAATCGGTTTTCTCCCAGGAGAAGCCACCGTCACTGTCCGGCGTGCGGCCAAAGTGGCCATAGGCCGCCGTGCGGCGATAGATCGGGTTGGTCAGGCCCAGCACATCCTTGATACCGCGCGGCGTCAGGCTGATCGACTCGCGGATGGCTTTCTCAATCACTTCGGGGGGCACTTCCCCCGTGCCGTAATCATCGACATAGATCGACAGCGGCTCGGCCACGCCGATGGCATACGCAAGCTGCACACAGCAGCGCGTCGCAAGCCCTGCGGCGACGACGTTCTTAGCCACATAACGCGAGGCATAGGCCGCCGATCGGTCAACCTTGGTCGGGTCTTTGCCGGAGAACGCACCACCACCATGCGGGGCCGCACCACCATAAGTATCGACGATGATCTTACGCCCCGTCAGGCCCGCATCCCCATCCGGCCCGCCGATAACAAAGCGGCCCGTCGGGTTGACGTGCCAAATCGTTTTGTCGTCCACCCAACCGTCGGGCAGCGCTTTGCGGGCATAAGGCTCAACGATGCCGCGCACATCATCCGAGCTGAGACCCTCCGTGTGCTGCGTCGAGATCACGATGGTATGGGCGCGGACCGGCTTGCCGTCGCGATATTCAACAGTCACCTGCGATTTTGAGTCAGGCTCAAGGCTGGACGCCTCGCCCGAATGGCGCGCTTCCGCCATCAGTTGCAGAATGCGGTGCGAATACAGGATCGGGGCGGGCATCAACTCCGGCGTCTCATTACAGGCATAGCCGAACATGATGCCCTGATCGCCCGCGCCTTCCTCGGTGTGCAGGCCCGCGCCGTCATCAACGCCCTGCGCGATGTCAGCCGATTGTGCATGGACCAGACACTGAACTCTGGCGGTGTCCCAATGAAAGCCTTTTTGCTCGTAGCCGATTTCCTTGATCGTTTTACGGGCCGCTGCGATCATCTCATCTTGCGTAACCGACCCGCGTACTTCGCCCGCAAGGACGACGTTATTGGTCGTGGTCAGCGTTTCGACGGCGACACGGGCTTCGGGATCGGCGGCGATGAACAGATCAACAATCGAATCCGAAATCGCATCGGAGACTTTGTCAGGATGGCCTTCGGAAACGGATTCAGACGTAAAAAGATAATCTTTGCGGGACATTGGCTTGGCCTTCGTAAATGGAATCGACACTCGCTAGGGCGATTTCGAGAAAAGCCTGACAGGCTCTTCGACCCTGAAATCGCGTCAAATCAAAAGCTCTAAAAGCGACCCCGCAGTAAAAGCGGGATCGCTGCAAGACTGACAGTCTTAGTAGCGGTAGTGGTCCGGCTTGAACGGGCCTTGCTCCGGCACACCGATATACTCGGCCTGCTCATTCGACAGCTTGGTCAGCTCAACACCCAGTTTTTCGAGGTGCAGCGTCGCAACTTTTTCGTCGAGATGCTTGGGCAGAACATAGACCTCGTTCTTGTACTGGTCGTTGTTCTTATACAGCTCGATCTGCGCCAGCACCTGATTGGTGAAGGATGCCGACATGACAAAGGACGGGTGGCCCGTACCGCAAGCAAGGTTCACCAGACGGCCCTCAGCAAGCAGGATCAGTTTCTTGCCGTCAGGGAATTCGATTTCATCAACCTGTGGCTTGATGTTGTTCCACTTCATGTTGCGCAGTCCGGCAACCTGAATTTCGGAGTCGAAGTGACCGATGTTACAAACGATCGCCCGGTCTTTCATCTCACGCATATGATCGACGGTGATGACATCTTTGTTGCCGGTGGTGGTGACGAAGATGTCGCCTTTACCCGCAGCCTTGTCCATCGTCGTGACTTCATAACCCAGCATTGCCGCCTGAAGCGCACAGATCGGGTCGATTTCCGTGACCATAACGCGCGCGCCCTGCGAGCGCAGCGATTCATCCGAGCCTTTGCCCACATCGCCGAAGCCGCAGACCACCGCGACCTTGCCGCCCATCATCACGTCGGTCGCGCGGCGGATGCCGTCAACCAGCGACTCGCGGCAACCATAAAGGTTGTCGAATTTCGACTTGGTAACGCTGTCATTCACGTTGATGGCGGGGAAGGGCAGTTCGCCCTTTTTCGCCAGCACATAAAGGCGGTGGACGCCGGTGGTGGTTTCTTCCGAGACGCCCATGATCGCGTCGCGGCGCTTGGTGAACCAGCCCGGTGACTGCTTGTGGCGCGCATGGATTTGCTTTTTGACGACTTCTTCTTCTTCGTTTTCCGGGTTCGGAATGATGTCTTCGCCAGCCTCCAGCTTCGCGCCGAGGATGATGTACATCGTCGCGTCGCCGCCATCATCGAGGATCAGGTTCGGCGTGCCCTCAGGGTTTTCTGCGGTCACGGGCCAGTCAAAGATTTTATCGACATAGAGCCAGTAATCCTCAAGGCTTTCACCCTTGATCGCGTAAACCGGCGTGCCGCCTGCTGCAATCGCCGCCGCCGCGTGGTCTTGCGTCGAGAAGATGTTGCAGGTTGCCCAGCGGATGTCTGCGCCGAGGTCCGCAAGCGTCTCGATCAGAACCGCCGTCTGGATCGTCATGTGCAGCGACCCGGTGATCCGCGCGCCCTTCAGCGGCTTGTCCTGACCGAATTCTTCACGGCACGCCATCAGGCCCGGCATTTCGGTCTCGGCAATATCGATTTCCTTGCGACCGAACTCGGCAAGGCCAATATCGGCGATGGCATAATCATTGACTGGTGCGTTCATGTGGCATTCTCGCAAACAAGAGGTGTTGCCGGATGGCTTTCCGGATTTCCTGCTCCGTAACAGAGATTATCTCACGCCGCAATCACGATATGCGCAATTCTTTATGTGTTTTCTTTGGTTACTTTCAGTACGAATGCCCGGCAGATCGCCGGGGCGGTAATTCGGGGCTATCCACCCCGAAACAGTTTCTGATGACGGAAGTAAACTTCTTCTGACAGAATAACGCTTGTGAGACCGGCAGCGATGCCTGCGACGCTGCGAATGGTGTTTGCGCGGATCTCGCCATGCCTGGAAATGTCATCCATGCCCGCATTGGTTCCTAGGGCGAGAATCGGATCGATTTCTGCGCGATGTTTTGCCTCGATTTCCAGCACTATCCGCGCGCAATGGTCTTCAAAACCCGCTGGATACCCGCGCGGATGCACAGGAAGATTAAGCATTTGCGCGCACTTCTCATCGGCGGGCAACATCATTGTATTCCATGCTTCGACAGGGTACATATCGCAAGTATTGAGCAGGAAGTCGGCTGTCTCCGCATACTGCTGGTTCCATAACGCCCAAGATAGCATTGCATACGGGATGACCTCCATCCCGTCTGGAAGCTGCGCATTGATTTGTTTTACACAAGCATCCAATTCCGCCTGACGCTCATCAAAACGGCGCTCGTAATCGGACATGTCAGGGATGATATTTCTCTCGTCGTCCGGAGACAGACCAAGCTCGCGCATTTGTTGACCAAGTTCGCCTTCCCATATTTCCAACGGCATGACGCGTTTTTTGCCATCGTGGTCCGGGCCGGGATGGGGTGGAAAAGGTGCGGCGGGTTTTGCTGCGCGTCTGCGTCCGAACATCGTGTCCTCACAAGCTTTGCTGGTTTGAGGTGTAACGTCGCATGATGCGTATAATTGCGAATTAAAGGACACTGCTGCCGCGCATTATCTTTTTCGACAATTTATTGTAAAATTTATCACGAGGGTTTTTCTGCAAAAAACTGCACCCTGAGGCGTTTATCCGTCTGCAAAACGCGCATCAATCCTTGCACTCCCCGCACTGCCTCGCTATAGCCAGCTTTCTTTCATGATCCTCCGGCGAAAAGGGCTGCCGAGGGGGTCTAACTGACGCACACTTTGCAAGGAGAGCGAAATGCCCAAGATGAAGACCAAGTCAGGCGCCAAAAAGCGCTTCAAGGTCACTGCCACAGGCAAAATCAAGGCTGGTCAGGCCGGGAAGCGCCACGGCATGATCAAACGTTCCAACAAATTTATCCGCGACGCACGCGGGCTGGTCACACTGTCCGAGCCTGATGCGCGCATTGTCCGGCAGTTTCTGCCGTATGGCCGATAGGGGGGTCCGCAGATGTCACGAGTAAAACGCGGTACAGTCCAAAAGGCGCGCCATAAAAAGGTTCTTGAACAGGCGAAAGGCTATTATGGCCGCCGCAAGAACGTCTTCCGTGTTGCCAAGCAAGCGGTCGACAAAGCCCAGCAATACGCTTACCGCGACCGGAAGGTCCGCAAGCGTAACTTCCGCGCTCTGTGGATCCAGCGTATCAACGCCGGCGCGCGCGAGCATGGCATGAAGTATAACCAAGTCATCGACGGCATGAGCAAAGCGGGCATCGAAGTTGATCGCAAGGTTCTCTCGGATCTCGCGATCCACGAGCCTGAAGCGTTCAAAGCGATCCTCGATCAAGCCAAAGCGGCACTGGATTCGGCGCAAGCCGCAGCCTGATCCCGCCACCTGTCGAAATCGTGATTGCCGCGCCTGTTGAGGGCGCGGCTTTTTTTATGCCCGCCGCTATACATCCCGCCCGCCATCCCGTTACGCTTGGCGTATGTGCAGGATCGGAGACAGGCGGTGACGGGCGCGCGGATGAAATTGGCGGCACTGCTGGCGTTCGCGGCCAGTGAAGCAGCCGCCTGCGATCTGGCGCTTGCGCTGGCGATAGACATCTCCGGTTCCGTGGACCGTAAGGAATACGCGATCCAGATGGACGGTCTGGCCCTCGCGCTGCGCGATGAGACGGTCGCCGCCGCACTCGTCCGCGCAAAGGCATCGCTGTTGGTCCTGCAATGGACGGGGGAGGGCAGGCAGACGGTTGTGCTCGACTGGCGCGCCGTCACCGATCACAGCGCCCTCGCGGCGATAGCCGATGACATCTCCGCCACGCCCCGCCGCTGGCGCAACTACTCCACCGCCATAGGCGAGGCGTTGCAGGTGACAGCGCAGACATTCTCGGCCCCCGCCGTAACCGGTTGCCGCCGCCGGGTCATCGACGTGTCCGGGGATGGTGCGTCAAACGAAGGGATCCCGCCCAGAAATGTCCGCGCCTTGCTGGAACAGTCCGGCATCGTCGTTAACGGCCTCGCCATCGGGGGCAGCGAAGACGGCCTGACCGCCTATTACCGCGACCACGTCATCTCCGGCCCCGGCGCGTTCGTCATCACCGCAGACGGTTTCAAGGATTACCCCAAACAAATCAAACGCAAGCTGTTGCGCGAGACAGAGGAACGTTTTGCGGGCCAAAGGCGGGGTGGAAAAATCAATCGCCCGGCTGCGCAGAGCCATACGGCATTGATTGATTGAGAGCGGCAATGATGAGACGCGCACCGGCGCTTATACGGGTCTGCGATCGAGTGGGGCGCGAATGAGTGTAATCTGCTCAAACTATGCTTGCGCCGTCGCAAGACAGCGTTTATTTGATCCTCACGCACCCGTGCCCGGGTGGTGGAACTGGTAGACGCAGCGGACTCAAAATCCGCCGGGGGAGACCCCTTGGGGGTTCGAGTCCCCCCCCGGGCACCACTTTTATTGGCGCTACCGCCCTTCGGGCTACTTGAGCGCGGTTGGTGTTTGGCGCTATCGCCCTTCGGGCTATTGAGCGCGGTTGCTCTCCGTCACACGTATCAACGCCACTTGAGCGGCGGGAAACACCTCACCGCAAGCGGATACGTTACGCGCGTCTGCCGAACCCGCGTTTGACAGGGGCGGCGGCTTTGCGCTCGTTCCGCTCGGCGACTTTATCATCGGCCGCGCGGGCTTGTGTGATCTTCTCCAAGGCTTTGTCTTGCATCTTCTTCTTGTGCGCATCGACTTCATCGCGCCAAGCGACGTTTTTCTTGAGTGCCATCTGACATACCTCGCGGGTTGAACGGATTTAGAGCGGTTTTGTGAAAACCGTGTGAAAGCGTACTTGCATCGTTGTGCGTAATTCTTGAATCACGCACAACGCTGTCGTCTTTTGTGTGTTCGCGTTTTCCGAGTCGGGCAATGACCCATGCCCTTGAAATCGCTCTAAATGCTGACCGTCAGAAACTTGCATCCGCTGCTGTCAATCCGTGCTGCCGTGAGAACCCCGCTGTCATACGCACCCGTGTCTATGGCGATGCGATTGCGGACGATCTTTGCCTTCTCGACAATCGTGTGACCATGCACCACCCACACGCCCTCCGGCCCGCCGCTGCGCAAAAACTCGGCGTCGCCCCACAGCAGCATGTCCCCCGATTGCTCATCAACCGGCATATGCGCCGACATCGCGGCATGGCAGAAGGCGACATTGCCGACCTGATGCCACAGCTTCAGGCCGTCGCGCAAAAACCCCTCGCCCGGCCCCAGCGCGCCCGACAGCGCACCGGCGCAAGCCTTCAAGTCCCGATCCGTGGCGGAGGGCAAGGGCGCGGTCAGGCCAAAACTGCGCAACGTCTGCATCCCGCCCATCATCAGCCAATTACGCCCTGATCCGGGATCATCCAAAAAATCAAGCATAGCGCGCTCGTGGTTCCCCATCAGGAAAACCGGCGCAAAATGCGGATCAAGGCTTACCGTGCGCAGCGCTTTGAGCACTTTCGCACTGTCGGGGCCGCGATCGATATAATCCCCCGCAAACACGATATTCAGCGGTCCGGCGACCCGTGATTGCATCGCGTCTTTGCCGATTCGCCTCAAAATGGCGCAGAGCAGGTCATAGCACCCGTGCAAATCGCCCACCGCATACACCGTACCGGACAGATCGAATCGCTCAGGCGGCGGCGAAGCGACATTACGAAATCCGCGAACCAGATTGAGGTTTAGCATTCGCATAAAACACCTCTAGGGCGATTTCGAGCGAAGCGGATCACCTCAAAACCCGAAAATCGTGCCAAAACAAAAAGATAGAGCATGTGCAATGACCCGCCGATCACTGAAAATACCCTTGCGCCGCATGATAACCACAAACCAAACATACAGAAAACGCGAAGTCCCGATCTGTGTCTCCTGTAATGACATGGAAAGTATTGGCTATCGGTCAAGACACCATTAAGCTTGCGGTGGAATGGCTTAAATTATGCTTTCAACGGACAGTACGATAATGCGTTACATCCGTGCAGTGCGTGAGAATACCCGTATCGGCCTTCGGTGCTGATGCCTCAATACAAGGTTTAAAACAGTGGCTCAGTTGGATATGTTCATCGAAAAGGCGTCGTCCGGACCCACCCCTCTCAACCGCATGGCAAGGCGTCTCGGCCTCGGCCTGTTGGCCGGAACAATGCTGAGCGGGTGCGGGGCGGTTTATTACCCGGTCTACGCGCCCTCCGATATATCGCTGCTTATCCGCGATGACGAGCGCTCGCCCTACGAAACCCAGATCGTTAATCTGACCATAACGTCAGCGCAGGAGGCCAATGCCCGATGGCCGTATCAGCCGCGCCCGATCCCATCCGCCCTGCGCGGGGACGCAACGCCGCTGAACGCGTATACCCCCACGAAACTGGCGCAAGTGACCGGACCTGTCGATGCGCGCGCAACAACGCAGTCTAACAACGTCCGCTCCGTGGTC
>CALDZQ010000249.1 GCA_937944035.1 uncultured Neomegalonema sp.
GGTGAGGTAGTTATGGGCGCGGGCATCCAGCAGCGTTTCCTCGGTCAGCGTGCCGGGCGTTACCAGCCGCACGACATCGCGCCGGACAATGGATTTAGAGCCGCGTTTTTTGGCCTCTGCCGGGGTCTCCATCTGCTCGCAAACGGCGATGGTCAGGCCGGTGCGGGTGAGTTGGGCAAGATAGCCCTCGGCGGCATGAACAGGGACGCCGCACATGGGTATGTCCTCACCCAGATGCTTACCGCGCTTGGTCAGCGCAATATCCAGCGCCGCCGCCGCCGTGACCGCATCGTCGAAGAACAGTTCGTAGAAATCGCCCATGCGAAAGAACAGCAACGCATCGGGATGCGCCTCCTTCACCTCGAAATACTGCTGCATCGAGGGGGTAATCGTGGTGGAAGAAGACGCTGCGCTCATGGGCGGGACGTTAGAGGATTTTCCGCCCCCTTGAATAGACTAAATCGCTTCATCTTCGGCCTGATGATCGCATTGAGGAAACTGTTACTTTTTCTTGCTCGACGATGGTTTATTAACTGGAGGTCGAGGTTGTGAGGGCCTAGAGGGCTGCTGGTTGTTCGTAGTTGTAGATCGGTTAGAATCCGATTTCCCATTACTTGCTGTGTGTCCACCACGGCTTTTCGTTGGACCATCGTTATCTTTTGGTGCCATGAGTGACTCCGTCGGCAAGGAGGTTGTGGATCTATGGATAACGAGTTTTTACGCGAAGTGCAGCGCAATGGCGAGATATACTTAGAAGGTCAATTAAAGATAGCCCTCGCAGCTGACCAAAGAGCTGTAGCTCTTGGAGGAATCATGGCTACAGCATCCTCAATCGTGCTGGGTTTTGGGATTGCGCATGATTTGCCCACCTGCTTTGTAATTTCGCTGGGCCTAATAATCGCGTCCATATTTGCATTTACTGCCATACGTCCAGTAAAATTCCCTATCGCAGGTTATGATCCGGATGATTGGGTTGAGGACATCAGTAACGGTGCTTCTCTCGATGATAGAGTTTACAATGAAATTTTTGCACACCTGCACAGTCGCATTGCAAAGAATAACCTGACGCTCGAAAAGAATGCTCGATACCTAAACTATTCGATCATGACCCTGATCTTGACCGTGTTGTTGGGTGTAGTTCTGGGTGGCCTAGCTTACCAAGCCGTTCCCTAAATCGCCGGACCCATGATCGCATTCGGCAACCACGTCGCGATGCCCGGAAACATGCACAGCAGGATGATCGCGACGACCATGCATAGCATGAACGGGAACGCGCCTTTGAGGACTGTGGTCAGTGGCACGTCCGGTACGATGCCGTTGATGACGTAGAGGTTCAGGCCCACGGGGGGCGTTATCAGGCCGATCTCCATATTGATCGTGAACACCACCGCGAACCAGTAGGGGTCAAACCCCGCCGCCAGTACAATCGGCAGCAAGATCGGGGCGGTCATCAGGATTACCGCGACGGGGGGCAGGAAGAATCCGGCGATCAGCAGAAAGATGTTGATCGAGATCATCAGCACCCATTTGTTTAGCCCCGCGCCCGCAATCGCCTCTGCCGCGCTTTGGGTAATCGAGAAGGATGACAGCATCTGGCTGAACAACGCCGCGCAGGCGATAATCATCAGGATCATCACACTCTCGCGCATCGAGGTGGAGAGGATCGTCCACAGCGCTTTGGGGTTCCACATCCGGTAGATGATGATCGCCAGCAGGATGCAGAACGCCGCGCCCACGCCTGCCGCCTCGGACGGGGTCGCTACGCCGCCATAGAGCACATAGAGCACGCCCGCGATAATCATCATAAAGGGCAGGACGCGGGGCAGGATCGAGAACCGCTGTCCCCATGTCACATCGCGGCGCTGGGCGAAATCATAGCCGGACCTGTGCGCGGTATAGAGCGACCACGCCATGAACAGGCCCGTGAGCATCAGGCCGGGCATCAATCCGGCGATGAACAGCCGTCCGATCGAGGTTTCGGTGGCGATGCCGTAGACGATCATGGTGATGGAGGGCGGGATCAGGATGCCGAGCGTGCCGCCCGCCGCGATGGCCCCCGTCGCCAGCCCGTCCGGATAACCGCGCTCGCGCATCTCCGGGATGCCCATCTTTCCGATGGCGGCACAGGTGGCGGGGGAGGAGCCGGAGAGGGCGGCGAAGATCGAACACGCGCCGATGTTGGAGATGATGAGACCGCCCGGTACACGGTTCAGCCAGCGATCCAGGGCTTCGTAGAGGTCTTTGCCCGCAGGCGTCGCCGCGACCGCCGCGCCCATGACGATGAACATCGGGATCGACAGCAGTGTGAACTCTGCCAAACCGCCGTAGAAATTCTCGGCCAGCGAGGAAATCGAGAGCATCCCACGGTCTGCGACGAGGAACGTCACTGCGGTAATCGCGAGGGTGAAGGCGACCGGAACTCCGACCGCCAACAGGGTAAACACCATCAGGGCAACCAGCAGGCCCATCATTGCGGGTTCCATATCAATGCCCTCCCGAAACTGTTAACGGATCACCGCGCCGGGTGCGTAAGATGCAGGCGAGGCATTGCAGGGCCAGCAAACCAAACCCGACAGGCATCGCCACGTATGTCCACCATTGAGGAAATTCAGGGGTCGTATCCGTGGTCCACCCCCCCTCGAATGCCTCCCATGTCAGTTCAAAAGACTTCCATGTCATCAGGACGGAGAACAGGAAAACCAGCGTATCCGAGATTATCAACATGCCGCGTTGTACCGGATCGGGCATATGCTCCGTCACCAGCCCGACCGCCACATGCCCGCGCTCTTTGAGGACATAGGCGCTGCCCAGCAGGGTCGCGGCGACCAGTGAAACCGTCACGGCCTCCGTCTGCCACGGGGCGGATGCGCCGAGGATGTAGCGCAGATAGACCATCTGGCAGACAAGGATGATGGCGATGCCCAGCAGCGCGGCGGCAACCATCGCTGCGAGCAGGGAGAGGCGCTCAATCAGGGTAATCATGGGGGGCTTTCCGCAATGGGTAGCAGTCATTCCACGCGGAGGCGCGGAATCCAGACTCGCTGTCTTTGATCTTGAAATGAAACGAGTCTGGATTGTCCGCTTGCGCGGACAATGACAGATTTAGGGGTGGGATTTTAAGCTCACTCGACCGCGAGGGCGCTGTCGATGATGGCTTGGCCGCCCTTCACCTTCTTGGCGAATGCCGCATAGGAGGTTTCCTGAGCGATGTCGCGCCACGCTTTGGCTTGATCCGCCGTCATGGAGACGATCTCCACGCCCGCTTCCCCGAAGGTTTCTTCCATCGTGCTATCGAGGCCGGCCGCTTTTTCGGCGAACCAATCTTCGGCCACTTGGCCAGCCGCCATAACGGCTTCTTTCTGCGCATCGTTCAATTTCGCGAAAGAGGCCTTCGACATCAGGATCGGCTCGTACATGAACCACAACGCATGTTCGCCCGGAATGGTGAGGCACTTGGTTTGCTCGTAAATGCGGTACGAGACAAACGAGCCGGAGGATGTGTTGGCCCCGTCGAGAACACCCTGCT
>CALDZQ010000250.1 GCA_937944035.1 uncultured Neomegalonema sp.
TCTCGCCGTCATAAATCCGAAATAGGAACCCGGCGCTCCAACACCACCTCCGGTGCGGGGCCGTCGGGGTCGTCGATCCGGCAGGCATAGGCCAGCGCCTCAACCCCCGCACCGCGCGCTTTTGCAAAGGCGGCGGCGTAAGCGGGGTCGAGGTCTGCGGCCAGCGCAAACCGCTCCGCGCCCGTCATCTGGATCACGAACAACACCACGGCCCGCGCGCCCTCAGCCTTCATCGCGGCGAGGTCGCCCATATGCTTTGCGCCCCGCGCGGTGACGGAGTCGGGAAACTCCACCAACCCCGCCTCGCGCATCAGGTGGACGTTCTTGACCTCCAGATAGCAGGGCGGCTTGCCCTCGGTTTCGAGCAGAAAGTCGACACGGCTCCCCTCCCGATACTTCACCTCGGCGCGGATGCTGTCATAGCCCGCAAGCTCAGGAATACGCCCCGCGCGCAACGCTTCGCCGACCAGCTTGTTCGGCGTGTTGGTGTTGATCCCCGCGAGGATGCCGTCATCGCGCCGGGCAAACTCCCACCGATAGGCCAGCTTGGCTTTGGGATTGGTCGCGGGCGAGACCCAGACAGTCATGCCCGCCTGCTTCAACCCCATCATCGAGCCGGGATTGGCACAATGGGCGATAATCTCCTCCCCGCTGTCGAGGCGAATGTCGGCGAGGAACCGCTTGTACCGCTGAACCAACGTACCGCGCAGCAGAGGGGAGGACGCTAACATCTCAACATCATTGCGCGGCGGGATCTTTTGCGCAATCTCTTCAGAGCGTCGATTTGGGAGGCGAACATGGATTTTCAGTTTTGGCTTGCATTTGTGGCGGCGTCTACGGCGTTGTTGATGATCCCCGGCCCGACCGTGTTGCTTGTTCTCAGCTATGCGCTCAGTCAGGGGCGCGGGGTGGCGTTGGCGACGGTTGCGGGAGTCGCGTTGGGCGACCTCATCGCCATGACCGCCTCGCTTGCGGGATTGGGCGCGTTGGTGTTGGCCTCGGCGGGGCTGTTCACGGCGTTGAAGTGGATCGGGGCGGCGTATCTGATCTATCTCGGTATCAGGATGCTGCGCGGGGCGTCGTCGGCGCAGTTGGGCGCGATAGGCAGTGCGGAGGCGGTATCGGCGCGGGCGGTGTTCGGCCATGCGACGGCGGTGACGGCGTTGAATCCGAAATCCATCGTCTTTTTCATCGCCTTCGTTCCGCAATTCATCGATCCCTCCCGCGCGCTGATGCCCCAGTTCTCGGTCTTGGTGACGACTTTCGTGGCTCTCGCGGCGGTTAACGCGCTGGCCTATGCGCTTCTGGCTGATAAAATGCGCGCGCGCATTGCCCGCCCGTCCGTGCTGGCATGGCTCACCCGCTTCGGCGGCGGCGCGTTGATAGCGATGGGCGTGGCAACGGCGGCGTTCCGGCGGACTTAAGTTTTTCACGCCTGCCGTATTTTCGCCCGCCGGAACAGATTACGCTCTGGCGATAGAAACGCATCGGAGGCTCCCATGAAATCGCTCCCTCTCGCCCTTCTGCTCGGCGCAATCGCCACGCACGCCAATGCCGGAGAGGCGGACATCATCGCCGCGACCGCCACCAATACAGGCGGCACACAATGGCAAATCTCGGCAACCGTGCGCCATGCCGATACCGGAGATGAGCACTACGCCGATGCGTTCGAGGTGCTCGGCCCTGATGGCGCGGTGTTGGAGGGCGGCAAGCGGGTTCTGTGGCATCCGCATGTCCATGAGCAGCCGTTCACCCGCTCGCATACGATGACGATCCCCGCCGGAATCACCCGAATAACCGTCCGCGCCGTGGACAATGTGCATGGCACGGGGGGCGCCGAGGTGGTGGTGGCGCTGGACTGATCGCGTGGCGCGGCAGGCTGGTATGTCAAGGCGATGCGTTCTGACATTTATGTCATCACACTGCGACAGCCTGCCACTCCAAAGCATTGAAGATCAACCCACATCTCGCTCATCCCGCAATGATGCGGGGCACAGATGAGACAGGAGTCTTACAATGCTACGGACATTCTCGATCGCCGCCGCCCTCACACTCGGCGCTGCTGCTCCAGCCTTTGCCTATGATTGTAACTGGGGCGCGAAGAGCGCAAAATCGGCAGCGTATTCAACCCCCGCAACCACGTATGTTCAGCCCGCAGCGGCAACGACCGTCTACAGCACGCCGGCACAACAGCCGCTGCTGCAACTGGCATCCGCGACGCCGGACATCGTTGACACGGCCGTATCCGCAGGCTCGTTCGGCACACTGGTTGCCGCCGTACAGGCCGCAGGGCTGGTTGACACGCTGAAAGGGCCGGGTCCGTTCACCGTATTCGCCCCGACTGACGCGGCCTTTGCGGCCCTGCCCGCCGGAACGGTGGAAAACCTGCTCAAGCCGGAAAACATCGACCAGCTGCGCGCCGTGCTGACCTATCACGTCGTGCCGGGCAAAGTGACCTCGGACCAGCTCGCCGGACAGTTCATCTCCGTGGGCACAGTCCAGGGCGGGACAGTAACCGTCGACGGGCGCTCCGGCGTGATGGTGG
>CALDZQ010000251.1 GCA_937944035.1 uncultured Neomegalonema sp.
GTGTCGAACAAATCCGCCAGCTGGTCCGTGATCGCGCCGCCGAGTTGTTCCGCGTCGGTGATCGTCACGGCGCGGCGGTAGTAGCGGGTTACGTCGTGGCCGATGCCGATGGCCACCAACTGCACCCGCTTTTGCGACTCCACCATCTTGATGACATCGCGCAGGTGCTTTTCCAGATAGTGCGACGGGTTCGCCGACAGCGTGGAATCGTCCACCGGCGCGCCGTCCGAGATCACCATCAGAATGCGCCGCTGTTCGGGCCGCGCGAGCAGGCGTTTATAGGCCCATTCCAGCGCCTCGCCGTCAATATTCTCTTTCAGCAAGCCCTCACGCAGCATCAGGCCGAGGTTCGCGCGCACCCGCCGCCACGGCGCATCCGCGCCTTTATAGATGATGTGGCGCAGGTCGTTAAGGCGGCCGGGCCGCGCGGGCCGACCCTCATTGATCCATTTCTGCCGCGCCTCGCCGCCTTTCCACGCCTTGGTGGTAAAGCCCAAAATCTCGGTCTTGACCCTGCACCGCTCCAACGTCCGCGCCAGCACATCCGCCGACACCGCCGCAATCGTGATCGGGCGGCCCCGCATCGAGCCTGAGTTATCGAGCAAAATCGTCACAATCGTATCGCGGAACTCCGTGTCTTTCTCGACCTTGAAGGACAGCGGCATCGTCGGGTTGGCAATCACCCGTGCCAGACGGCCCGCGTCCAGCATCCCCTCCTCGCGGTCAAACTCCCACGAGCGGTTCTGTTGCGCCAACAGGCGGCGTTGCAGGCGGTTGGCGAGGCGGCTGACGGCCCCTTTCAGCGGGGCAACCTGCTGGTCGAGGAACGCGCGCAGGCGGGTCAGCTCCTCCGGCTCGCACAGGTCTTCAGCTTTGATCTCTTCGTCGTTATCGCGGTTGAAGATGCGATAATCGGGGCTGGCGTCACTGTCGGGGATGCCCGGCGGGATGTAGGGCGGCGGGTCGCCATCTTGGCGCATCTGCTCGTCGCTGTCGGCTTGCTCGGCGTCATCGTCCTCGCTGACCACAGCGGCGGATTCGGCCGTTGATTGCTCGGAGGATTGCTCCTCGTCCGACATCTCGGCGGGGGAATCGTCCGGCTCCTCGCCCTGTTGCGTATCGCCATCCTCGGCGGCATCAGGGTCGTTTTCCTGCGCGGCCTCATCATCGGGCGCGTCGTCGTTTTCCATCTCGTCCGGCGACGGGCCAAGCTCCTCACCGAGGCCCATATCGTCGATCAGCTGCCACGCCCGCTTGGCGAATTCCTCCTGATCGCCCAGCGAATCCAGCAGCGCCTCAACCGATTGCCCCGCATCCTCGCTGAATTGCGCATCGAACAGGTTCAGCAACGATTGCGCGGATTTGGGCAGCGCCTTGCCCGTCGTCGCTTTGCGCAACGCCAGCGCGCAGGCCGTCGCCATCGAGGCATCTTCGGCAGAGGTGATCGATCCCCAATTCGCCTTCGAGGCCCGCTCACTCAGCGCGGCATCCAGATTGCGTGCAACGCCGGGCATCGCCCGCGCGCCCAGCATTTCGCAGCGGGTCGTCTCCAGCGCCTCATACACCTCCCGCGCGGCATCGCCTTGTGGCATCCGGTGATAGTGCGTGGCGGCGTTGTGGTGGCGGATGCGCAGCGCCAGCGCGTCAGCCTGCCCCCGCGCCAGCGCAACCTCCTTGGCGGGCATCCGGCGCGAGATCGCGGGAAGGCGCATCTTCTGCCCCGACACACCGGACGGGTCAGCGGTATACGAAACTTCGAGTTCCGGCTCCCCCGCAAGCGTTCTCGCGGTGTCGGCCAAGGCCTGCTTAAAGGCATCTGTCGGATTGTCACTCATATAAAGCGAATAAAGCGCACACGGCCCCGCTGGCAAGGGCAAACCCGTTTCGTCGAGGTCATTCTATCAACAATGAAATAAGCGCCTGACCGAGGGGGGAGTGGGTTTTGCCTGAGCATTACAATTCGATGAACCTGCTCCCAAGTTCTGCGCTTCGCGCAGGACGCGCCCGTTGCAAGCGATTTCTTTGGAAATCGCGCCATATAAAATGCGGGGCGGGCAGGCGCGTGTCGCCGCTTACGCGGCTCCGCTGGCAAGGCTATTCGTTTGCAAAAGCCAGCGAGAATTCGACACGGCGGTTCGGGGAGCCGGCTCCGCTGACCTCGCTGATCGCATCAACCGCGCCAAGGCCGACAACGATCAGGCGCTCCGCCGCAATCCCTTCCTGCGTCAAGGCGCTCGCGACATAGGCCGCCCGCAGACGGGAAAGCGCGGTATTCGTCCGTGCCGCGCCTGTGTCATCCGCATAGCCGGCGATCCGCAGACGGCTTTCAGGGGCGGCGGCCATCAGGGCGCTCAGTTCCCGTATCGCCGCATCCATGCGTCCGGCATCACGCGGACGCGCGCCATCGCCGAAGAAAACGGCGTTCGAGGCGATCCAGTCGCGCAATTCCCGTGCGGGGTCTTTCGGCGGCACGATAACCTGCGTGGGCGGCGGTATCCGCAAGGTCTCCATCTCGCGTTTCGCATCCGCCAGTGCAAGCTGGGCGTCCGCCAGGCTGGCCGACAACGCATCACGCTCCAGCCGCGCGCTGTCGAGGTCGCGCACCATGAAGTTCATCTGCAAGTCATAGGGTTCCGCCAGCGCATAGGCGCGCCGCTCGATGGCCGACAGGGACTCGGTCCCGAAACCGATGCCATTGACCGTGATTGTGCGGCTGGCGCGGTCCGGCTCGACGGTGACGACAACATCGCCCGCTTTAAAATTCCGCTTGATCGTCGTTTCAATATCCACGGCTGCGCCGTTGATCTTCGAGGTATGATAAAACCGCCACCCGACCCACACGACCAACCCGATCAGCGCGAGAATACCCAGTATCTTTGCGGGATTGTATTTGCTTTCTTTCTTCTCCGGCTGGCCGCTGACCAGTTGCGTCGCGAAGACGGTCATCGCCCCCCGGTCAAGCGGTGCGTCCGGTGTTGAGCGGTAGGTGGCGGCAAAACTCAGCATTGACCGGCAGGCATTGCTCAGGATCGATTTGCGCGCGTCGCTCATCGTGCCGCCCGCCTCGATGGCGACGACGTGCTTGGGAGACGCCTGCAAAACGACCTGCGAATCGCTCAGATTCATCGAGCACATCGGCATATCTTGCCGTTCAGGCGCGAATTCGGTCATGACGTGAACCGTGGTCATGATCTCTTCGACGGTGTCCGCCGCCGGGGCTTTGACCAGCCCTTCATTACTCCAGCAAAACAACAGCTTACCGCCGCCCCGCTCGATCAGATAGATGCGTTCCACTTCGGTCGTGCGCATTTCAGAGAGCACAAGGCTGGAAATCGAATGTCCGGTAATCAGGGCTTTCAGGCGCAGCTTCACGCCCCGCCATGACATCAGCGTTTCGATCGTCTTGTTGACCTGTTCGCTGAGTTTCGAGAAAGAATCCGCAACGGCGGCGGTGACAAGACGCCCCGCGAGCGGCTGAATCGCGGCGACCATCTCATCGCGGGAGTTGAGCATTTCAGCCCGGACCCCCTGATTGATGGCGGGACCAAGCGCTTTGGCCACTTCATCGGTGCGGAAATGCCCGGCATCGGATAACGCATCGGGCAGCACTTCCGCGATCTTGCGGCGGCGCACGACCAGATCGGAATGAAAGCTTTCGATGGCATCGACGCGCTGCTTAACAGCTTTGAGTCCATCCATCTCGTCGGCAAGCAAAAGCGAGCGCAGGGCTTCATAGCCCTCCGTACCGCTGTCGGTTGACCGCCGTTTTTCGGCAAATTTCGTCGCTATACCGCGCTCAGTTTTCTGCGAGTTTTGCAATGTTCTTCGCCATGCTTTCCACAGTTGCGCTCAAATCGGCCAGCAACTTGCGGCGTTGTTCATCTGCGCGGCGCTCAGCGGCCTTGGCCTCCTCACCCATGCGGCGGATCTCACGACGCGTCCAGTCTTCGAAATCCCGCTGGCGATCCTGCATATGGTCGAATTGGCCGTCCAATTCCCGCTTCGATTCGCCATAGATCAGATCACGGATTTGCATCAGCGTGGCGTCTTTTGCGTTATTAGAATTGGTGGCACTAACGGGCGCGACATGCGGGCTTTGCTTGGCCTGTTCCATCGGGCGGTTCCTTTTAACGTATACGAGTTAACTCCCACTAACGCCGACTCGCCTTACTGATGTGTTAAGCAGTTGATTTAAAGACAGCCGCTTTTGCCTCTGACGCCGCAAAAAGCGGTGTTTGGCGTATTTTTGGCGCGCAGGCGGCCGCGCACGATTACCAATTTATTAAGCAGCTTGGTTTATCGCTCATACGCATAAGGCGATGGGAGTTGGCGTGAGCGCGCAAGAACATATTTCAGAACGTCATTCAAAAGAAGTGACCCGCCTGCTGGATCGTATCTCCTACGATGTCCAAGCGCAGGCGCTGAAGGTATGGGCAGGCCGGGTTGAAAGCGCCGGGCGTTTCACAAGAGCAGACGTGGCAAGCCGGGCGTTAGGCTTCGCCCTGCCCAATGCCACATTGTTGGATGTCTGCTTCAATGACTACGGATTTCCCGCCGATTACGCGATCCGGATTGAGGGGCGCAACGTCGCGGGGTTTTTTGGCGCATCCGAAAAAGGTGAGCTTTTCAGCAACCTCTACGACCGGATTTACCGCTTCACAATGGAGCCGAAATTGTCGGAGGTGGTCACAACCCGCTCGCCGTCCTTTGCGTTTTCAGGAACAGAGGCGGGCGAGAACGTCGTCGTCACCTTCACCGAATTACTGCTTCCGGTTTGTGACGAGTCCGACAAAGTCACCAATATCGTCAGCGTCTATGACTTTCGCATGTTGCGCCGCAATTTTCCGACCACGGCGATGTCTCTGCACACGCAAACGCGGCAATTGCAAAATGCCCGCCGCCGCGAGCAAATTGCGGGCGCGCGGCTGAAGTAAATCAGCCCAGGCTGATCTGCGCCGCGCTTTCGGGCAGTTCCTCGTCAAAGCACCGCTGATAGAACTCCGCCACGGTGGCGCGCTCCATTTCGTCGCATTTGTTCAGGAATGTCAGGCGGAAAGCGAACGCCGCATCACCCGCGAAAATCGCTGTATTCTGCGCCCACGAGATCACCGTGCGCGGCGACATCACCGTCGATAACTCGCCATTCACAAAAGCCTGACGGGTGAAGTTCGCCACATGCACCATTCTTTCAAGCAGCTTGCGATCCGATTCCGGGCATTTCGCGGCGACAATATCGGTCTCATGCTTATGCGGCAGGTAGTTGAGCGTCACGACCATCGACCAGCGGTCCATCTGGCCCTGGTTGATCTGCTGCGTCCCGTGGTACAGGCCCGTGGTATCACCCAAGCCGACCGTGTTGGCCGTCGCAAACAGGCGGAAATACGGGTTCGGACGGATCACCTCGTTTTGGTCGAGCAGCGTCAGTTTGCCCTCAACTTCCAGAACACGCTGGATCACGAACATCACATCAGGGCGGCCCGCGTCGTATTCGTCGAATACCAGCGCAACCGCATTGCGCAGCGCCCAAGGCAGAACCCCTTCGCGGAATTCCGTGACCTGCACACCGTCTTTGAGGACGATGGCGTCCTTGCCGATCAGGTCGATCCGGCTGATATGACTGTCGAGGTTAACGCGCACACAGGGCCAGTTGAGGCGGGCGGCGACTTGCTCGATATGCGTTGATTTACCCGTGCCGTGATACCCTTGGATCATCACGCGGCGGTTATGCGAGAACCCGGCAAGGATCGCGCGGGTCGTATCCGTATCAAACTGATAGCTGGAATCGAGGTCAGGCGCATGGCGGTTGGGGTTGGAAAATGCGGGCACTTCCATGTCGGTGTCGATGCCGAACAAGTCGCGCGCTGAAACTTTGGTATCCGGTTCGAGCGGCATGGCATCGAAATCCACTGCGTCTGGCATGGGGCATCCTGAAAGTTAGAGCGCTGAATTGCTGCTGGTTAAGTTGTGCGGAAACTGGCGCGGAAAACCCGTTTCGGCAACCTTAGATTTGATAATTCATAGGTAAGTGGGACAAAAAGCGTCAAAAAAACGCCCTCCGAAGAGGGCGTGAAGGTATCGTAGCGGCTCAAGTCACCCCGAACCGCCACATTGAGGCGGCCGCCAAAACTTAGCAGTAGCAACCCGAATAGGAGCTGCTGCCGTAGGACGGGTAGGAATACGAGCGCGTCGAAGCAGGCAGAACGTAGCTGCTGCCGGAATAGCTCGGATAGCTGCTGGTGTTGCTATACGTCGGATAGCTGTAGTTGGAATACGAGCGGGTCGATGCAGGCAGGATGTAACTCGGCGAGACGTATGAGCTGTTGCTATAGCTTGGCAGCGAATAACTCGGCGAGACATACGAGTTGCTGCTATAGCTTGGCAGCGTGTAGCTCGGAGAGACATACGAGTTGTTGCTGTAGCTTGGCAGCGTATAGCTTGGCGAAACATAGCTTGTTCGCGCAGTCGCCGCGATAGGTGAAGCGTAACCCGAATACCCCGAATATCCGCTCGAGTAGGTCGGGATGTGGCCGATGTTCACATAACCGGGGTGGCCGCCATAGTTGCCGTAGCCGCCATAGGACGATCCGTAACCGCTCCATGCCTGCGCAGACATTGCCGAACCAACAAACGCAACTGCCGCAATGGCAGAGATCATTAACTTTTTCACAGTGTAAACTCCCTGATTAACTGTTCATTAACCATACTACCGCACCAGCGGTTTTGCAAAGTCAGAAAATGAAAAAATCCTGTTTTTGCAGAAAGATAGTAGACTTACTTTGTCTCGTTTTAGAACAATCAAGTTATTTCGCCGGAATTTCGTTCGCCTTACGTGAAATTCTGTTTGCCCGCTCAATTACAGCGGTTCGGTGCGAAGCCGATGCGCCATTCGGGCGGGGACTCGCGCGATCTCGACACCCGTAAAAACATGCAGCGTGTTCATCTCCTCATCGATCACCGCGTGGTCACTGACCCAACCGCCCAGCGCCAGATACCCGCGCAGGAGCGGCGGCATCAGCCGCATCGCCCGTTTCTCATCCACAGGCCCGCACCGCAGCCTTGCAGCAAAGTCGAAAATCTCCGGCGCTTTCGGGCGGGGCAGCCAGCGGCGCGGCGCAATATATCGTTCGCTCAACAACGCGAGCGCGTCCAGATGCGCCTCCGCGTCTGCGCCTTCAAAACTGGAGCAGCCGAACAACATCCCGATCCCGTTCGCATCAACGTACTGCGTCATCGCCTGCCATGCCACGCGCAGCACATGCGGGTTGCGATGGCCCGGATGGATGCAGAATCGTCCCATCTCAACCATGCGCGCCGGAAACTCCTTCAATGCGCCGAGATTGTAGTATTGGGCGGAATAAGAGCGTTCGATCTCCCGCCCGCTCTCAAACGGCATCAGGCGGAAACAGCAGACCAACGTGCCGCAGCCGATCAATTCAATAAGCATATGCCCGCAGCTTTCATCGAACGCATCACGATCAAGTTCAGCCTCACACAAAGCGGCCCCGCCGGTGCGGAAAAAGCTGTGATAACGCAGGTGCTGGGCCGCCCTGATGTCCGCCTGCGTCGCCGCCGGACGCACACGAAACGCGCCTTGTGTGAAAACCGTCATGCCCCCGCTCCATGAGAAGATTTGGTCGCTGTTACGCCAAGACTATATAAGGTGAAACAGATCACCATCGCCACAACGGGCAGTGGCAGGAAAGAAGGCATCCGATGACTGACAAGGTTGTAAAATCCGACAGCGAATGGCGCGCGCAGCTTTCCGATGAAGCGTATCGCGTCGCACGGCGCAAGGGAACCGAGCGGCCCTTCACCCATGACAACTACCCCAAAGCGGCGGGCACGTTCCGTTGCGTGTGCTGCGATGCGCCGCTGTTCGATGCGGGTGCTAAATTCGACAGCGGCACAGGCTGGCCGAGTTTTTACCAGCCCATCGACGAGACCGCCGTGGGCGAAGTGTCAGACCGCAGCCTGTTCATGCGCCGGACCGAGATCGTCTGCGCCCGCTGCGACGCGCATCTGGGCCATGTGTTCCCTGACGGACCACAGCCAACGGGATTGCGCTACTGCATGAACGGCGTGGCGATGAGCTTCGAGGCTGACGAAGCGTGACCAACGCCCCTTTGCACGATGTGTTCGGCGGGGTCGACCTGTGGATTTTCGACCTCGACAACACGCTCTACCCCTATCCGCCGGGCCTGTGGGCACAAGTGGATACGCGGATGGGGACGTTCATCTCGACCTTGCTGGAGGTGGATCGCGTTGAGGCGAAGCGGGTCCAGAAAGATTACTTCCGCCAATATGGCCTGACCATGCGCGGGTTGATGGAGCGCCACGGCGTCGCCCCGCAGGATTTTCTGGGTTACGTGCATGATGTGGACCTGTCCGTGATCGCCCCGAACCCCGCGCTGGGCGAGGGCATCGCACGATTGCCGGGGCGCAGGGTGATTCACACCAATTCCGACACGGCGCATACATCGCGGGTGTTGGCGCAGCTGGGTATCCCCGAAACCCTGTTCGATGCGGTCTATGACATCGAGGCGACGGGCTATCAGCCGAAACCCGGCCTTCCGGCCTATGACCATGTGCTGCGGGAAGAGCGCGCGGATGCCGCACGGGCGGCGATGTTTGAGGATTCAGCGCGGAATTTGCTGGAACCGCACAGACGCGGAATGCGCACCGTGCTGACCCCCACCTCTTGCGACGTGGCGTCTCAGGGGTCCGATGGCGCGCATGTGCAGTTCATCACCCATGATATAACCCGGTTCGTGACCGATATTGCGGAGGCTTTGGAATGAGTGACGCCCCCATTGAAACCGATGTGCTGATTATCGGCGGCGGTTTGGCCGGACTGGCCCTGACCGCGCGGCTTGCCTCCACCGGAACGCGGGCTGTCTGCGTTGATGCGGGGCCGATGCCCTCGGCGGAGAATGCGACCCGCGAGCAACGCACAACGGCAATCCTGATGCCCGGCATCGACACCCTTACCAAAGCGGGCGCGTGGCCCCTGATCGAACCGGACGCGCAGCCCTTGCACGGAATGCGCATCCTCGATTGCGGCGGCGCAACGCCTGTGCCGCGCGATGAAGCGGTCTTCGATGCCAGCGAGATCGGCGACGCGACGTTCGGCTGGAATGTTGAGAACGGCAAAACCCGCCTCGCCCTGGCAGAGCGGATCGAGACGTTTGCCGATGCGCGCTTCCTGCCCGAAACGACGCTGCAAAGCCATGTCATCCGCGAGGATGGTGTGCTGGCGACGCTGTCGGACGGGTCATCCCTGCGCGCCAAACTGCTGGTCGGGGCCGACGGGCGCGGGTCTGCTGTGCGCGCGAATGCCGGAATAGGACTGCGCAAATGGGGCTATGCCCAAAAGGCGCTGGCGTGCCGCGTTCACCACACCCGCCCGCACGAGGGCGTGTCGATCGAGATGCACCATGTCGGCGGGCCGCTGACCTTTGCCCCGCTTCAGGGCGGGATTTCCGGCCTCGTCTGGATGAATCCCGATGCGGAGGCGGATCGTCTGGCCGCGCTGGACGATGACGCTTTCCTCAAAGAACTGAACAGCCGCAGCAACGGTGTGTACGGCGAGATCACACACGCCGCCCCCCGCGCGCTGTGGCCCGCCACGACTCAAGTCGCCACAGACCTGATCGCCCGCCGAACGGCGCTGGTGGCCGAGGCCGCGCACGCTTTTCCACCCATCGGCGCGCAAGGGTTCAACCTGTCCCTGCGCGACATCGAAACACTGGCGCAGCTGTGCGAGGGTGCGGAGGATGCGGGCGCGGATGACCGGCTCGCCACCTACAAACGCCGCCGGACGCCGGATATTCTGGCCCGCACGGCAGGCGTCGACCTGCTCAACCGCTCCGTCCGCACATCGCTGCGCCCCGTGCGCGATTTGCGGCGTTTGGGCCTCTCAGTGCTGGGCCGGACCCCTCCCCTGCGCAAACTGGCCATGACGCTGGGGATGGGGCGTTAAATATGCGTCGTACATCTTTAGGGAGAGGCGTTGCGCTCTAAATCCTTTTATGACAAGCCTGTAGGTTGTATCATTCTGGCGTTATTGCAGGCTGGCCTATGGATTTACCCACTTATATCAATGCGGCGACGAATGCCGACAGATTGCCCCGGTCAGAGGCAAGCTTGGCCGATACGTTTTCCGCCGTGCAGATGGAAGTGATCGCAGCGGACGACAATGGCGGCGCGACCAGTGACGCCCTCGCCCGCCACGGCATCAGCATGTCCGATAACAGCGACGTTGGCCCCGGTCGGCGGTTTGAAAATCTCACAGATAAACTATCAGCGGTCATGGAAGTATTCACGGCGATCATAAATCCGGACGGCGGCGGAGCCGGAACGAAAGACTCGTTCTTCTCGTCGAAATCCTGACGCATCAGCGACCGAAAGACTTTACCTTCCTCCCGCCCCGCTCTATCCCTTCGCGCAACACTTGCACAGTTTAAGAACGGGCAGAAGCATGGACGAGGATAACGGACCTTCATCAACCTCGGTTGCGGCGGATCATCTGCGCCAGATCATCGAGCGTATCGAACGTCTTGAAGAAGAAAAGAAGGAAGTCGCCGAGCAGATCAAGGAAGTTTACGCCGAGGCCAAGGGCCACGGGTTTGACACCAAGACCCTGCGTAAGATCGTGGCGATCCGCAAGAAAGACCCCAACGAGCGCTCCGAGGAGGAGGCGATGCTGGACCTTTACCTCCACGCGCTGGGCATGGCGCCCGCTTAGAGTATCAGGGGCAATGGGTTCATTGCCCGACTCGGTCTAACCTCTGAACATCCGCAGCAAGCGCCCGTCGGTGACGGCGAGGCCCGCTGCGATAAGGGTAAAGCCGATCAGCGCTTCGATGCCGAGGCGCTCGCCCAAGAACGCCGCGCCAAGCCCGACTGCAAAGGGCGGAACCATCAGCGTGACCAACATCAGGTTCGCCGCTCCCGCCCGTTTGAGAATGCCGAAATATAGCAGATATGCCAGCGCCGTCGCCAACCACGCGATCCCGAACAGCGAGGCCCAAACCGGGGCGGAATAGCTGAACGAAGGCACACCGTCGAAGATCAGGACCAGCGGGATCATCAGCACCGTGCTGCCGATCAGCATCCCCAGCGCATTGACCTCGACCGGTTGATTGCGTAGCGCGACTTTGCCCCACACACTGGCGAAAGAGTACGACAACCCCGCGCCGAGGATGGCGATTTGCGCCAGATCGCGCAGGTCCAGCCCCGACAACGCATCCGCGCCCATAATCACCGCCACACCCGCAAGGCCCAGAACCGCGCCGGTCAGCTTTGCCCCGGTTAACCGTTCGTCCGCCAGCAACAGCCCCGCGACCACGGCCCCGAAAACAGCCGTCATGCCGTTCAGGATTGAGGCGAGGCCGCCTTCCAGATATTGCTGCCCCCAAACGATCAGCGTGAAAGGGATCACGTTGTTCAGCGCCCCCATCATCAGATAAGCGCCCCAGAACCGCCCCTCGCGCGGCATTCGCAGACCTTTCCACCACACCACCAGCGCCAGCGCGGGCACAGCCCAGAAGACACGGTGCAGCACGATGGTCAGCGGCTTTTCTTCAGTCAGTGCAATCTCGACAAAGAAGAACGACCCGCCCCACACGGCGGCGAGCGCCAACAACATGACCCAAGCCATACCGCGAATGCCTTGTTGTTGTGGTGCGATCATTGGTGGCTCCTCCTGATTGGAGGTTATCCATACCCGACAGCCAAAGCAGCGCCACCCGAAACGTGCTATCCATCACCAGATCATCAGGAATTGCCGTTTCATATAGGGTTTTGAAGCAGGCTATCAGAGTCGTTTGATAAACAGTAGTGACTTTGTATTGATTTCATTTTTGTACTTAATGCCTCGGCTGTATTTCTCTTCCGGGAGTATTTTTAGGCGATTGCACCTTTGACAAACCCAAGCCACCAGCAAAGCCGATAGCGGCCTAGCTGGTGCTAGATCAGCTCTCTTTTTCGTCTTTCGATTTTTTGCTCGACTTCGCTATTTTCTTCACCATCGCATCGAAGCGCGGGGCGTCGTCGTCGCACTCTAATTCGCGGGCGGCGGCTTTGAATTTGTCGAGTTGGTCTTTATCCATGATCGACATGTAGCAGGTCTACGGTCCTGCTAGCTTCGTCCACGCGGAAAAATACGCGGAACACTGGCAGTCCATCCAAGGGTCTCTCGTTCATCTTTGCTACTCTTATATTCTGCCCAAATGCTAAGCCAAATGCAGAGGGGTTGCTTTGAAGCGCGTACATTATAGCCGAAAGTGCTTCATCAGCTAGCTGGTTAGATACAGAGAGGCCGCTAGTTATCGAGTCCTGATATGACCATTCCTCAACAATTTGGAAGCCGTCTCTGTTGAAATTACCATCCGAATTCAATTGCTAGCTCCCCCGCATCAGCTTCGTCTTTTGGAGTAGCAGTGCCGTCCAAAAATGCAAATTCGTAAGGGATGCGACCTTGGTGATTTACCGCATGCCAGCGAATGTCATGACTGTCGTCGCTGACCTCCGTGCTCGTCATTGATTTGAGCCGTTCAATCTGCCGATCGACAATTTTAATTTGCTCTTCGCTGAATCCAGTCAAATCGGCATCGCGTTTGGCGATGCGCTTGTGTGTCATTGATGTTGTGTCAATCTCAAGCGCGCCGCGCTCTTTAAGTGTGCGCTCCGCTACGAGGATATGCTTTGGCACCGGACCCTTTTGGATGCGATGGTATTGCGCCCCAGTCAGGGGTCGCCCATGAACTCTATAATGCTCCATATCAGAGTGGTAAAGCGTCTTGTTGAGCTTGACCGCACCAAAATCAGCATAGCCTTTGGTTCTCTGCGCTATATATAGCACCAACTCACTCAACCGACCCAAGGTCGCTGGCGTGTTCATGCCCCAGCTTAGATTTAAAGCGGGCATTGCATTTCTCCCTATTTTCTAACCATATATGTACTATTTTTTTCCTTGACATACAAGCGATTGACAGTCACCGCGACAGTTTTTTGCTCAGCATGCGTACTTTAATCGCTTTCCGACTACGCCCACCAGCGCCTTGTTAGCGCGGGCGCGATCATCAACGCCTTGCGCGGTGCGGTTGTTATAGCGGAAATCGTATTCCGCCAGATAGCGGTGCAGGTGCTTTTCACTGCAATGCTGATAAACGCCTTTCATACCGCGCTTGAAGATCGAAAAGAAGCCTTCAATCGTGTTGGTATGAACGGGGCCGTCAACGTATTCGCCGGAGCCGTGATTGACCCAAAGGTGCGCATCTAACGCCTTACCGATGGACTGATACTGCTTGGCTTCGTCCGTCAGCAGGAAGCTCTCTTTTGCGACATTTGCATTCACGATTGGTGCAAGCTCTTTTGCTTTAGTCGTTTTCACCGTGAAGCTGCGCACGTTGCCGCCACGCTCTACAAGCGAGAGAACGGCCATCTTGTGCGATGTGCCGCGTTTCACCTCCGCGCCCTTCTTGCGACCGATGAAAGTTTCATCGACTTCAACAGGCTCACCCTTACCGCCTAAAGGCACATCAAACGAACCCGTGCGCATGGCTTCACGGATACGGTGCGAAAGGAACCACGCCGCCTTATAGGTGACTTCAAGGGTGCGGTGTAGCTGGTGGCTACTGATACCCTTCTTGCTGGAACACATCAGGTGAATGGCTTGAAGCCATTTGTGCAGCGGAATGTGGCTTTCCTCAAAGATCGTGCCGATGCGTACCGTGAACTGCTTGCGGCACTCGGCACACTTCTTGAGGCCGTGTCGTTCAACGCCTTCGGGGTTCTTCTTGGAAGGCTTCGAGCGAACGCCCTTCAACTCATAGACTTTGCCGCAGTTTCCGCAGTGAGGGCAGACCGGACCATCAGGCAAGATCATGCTCTCGACGTGTGCGAACGCTGCGGCTTCGTCGTGCATGTGGGCTTGTGACAGAACGGACATTGCTATTTCCTCTAACTCTATGAGGAGAATATACAATTCCTATTTGGGTTTGTCAAAGATATAATCGCCTATTTTTATGTGATTTTTATTCTGGCCTTATCGCAATATCAACCTAAGTTGCGTTTATTGGACTTGCTATACACGCGGCAGCGTATAATGATTGCACTTTATACTGGATACGGCAGTAAAAGTGCCACGAGGGGGTTGTATAATGATTGTCATGAAAAAAAATAAGGTCACATACCCGTCACCTGTATCAGATGACCGGAGCGATGCGATTATGCTTGCTCGCATCCGCGAAGCGCAGGACCGCCACCAATGCGGACGCGCAACGCCGATGGACGAGGCGTTTCTGGCCGGGTCAGAAGTGCGCCGGTATTTCGGGAAGCGGGCTTCAGCTCTTTAAGCGATAGCCCGTCCGGAACATCCAGTGGCAGATTGCCCATAGGATCGCCGCGACCACGATGGAGACGGCAAGACCAACCCACGGATTCGCATCCCCCTTGCCGATAATACCGTAGCGGAAGCCGTCGATGAGAAAATGCACCGGATTGATCGCCGAGATTGTCGCCCAGGGCTGTGGTAAATCCTGAATGCTGTAGAATGTGCCGGACAGGAACGAGAGCGGGGTGATAATGAAATTCGTTATCAGCGCCGTATGATCGAACTTCTCGGCCCAGATCCCTGTCATCATCCCGCACAGGGACAGGATCAGCGCGCCCATCACGGCAAAAGTCAGCGCCCATAGCGGATAGGCAATACTGCCCACGGTGAAAGGAAAAAGGATAACCGCCGCAACACCCGCAACGCACAACCCCCGCGCCACGCCGCCCAACGCGTAGGCGGTTGTCAACTCTGTGGCAGACAGCGGCGGCATCAGGACATCGACGATATTGCCTTGCACTTTCGCAACGACAATCGACGAGGACGGGTTCGCGAAAGCGTTTTGCAAAATCGCCATCATCACAATGCCCGGCGCAAGGAAAGTCGCAAAGGGGACATCAAAAACCTCGCCCCGCCGCGACCCCAAGGCCAGGACAAAAACCGCCATGAACAAGGCCGATGTTGCAACCGGAGCCATGAGGGTTTGTTGATAGACCTTCAAAAAACGCCGCACCTCCTTACCAAGCAGCGTGCGGAAGCCAACGCCATTGAAGCGCCCGAACCGGCGCTCACCATGACTGAATTGAAACGGGGCGGATGTGCGTGTTTCTTGCAAGATGGGCCTCGATGGGTGTTTAACGCGGTATACGAATCGACTCGGCTTGTTTCGCAAGCGCGAAAGCACTAATATACTAGAGTGATTTCAGGAAAAGCCGATGGGCTTTTCGACTCGGAAATCGCGCCAGAACAGAAAGATAGAGTATTTGAAACGATCTAAATCGTGGAAAATGCTCTAGTCTACTCGGATTTTATCGATCAACGCGGCACAGCGTCAGCTGGGTTTGTGATGACGGCATACAGGAACGATCATGGCTTGGACAGATGAACGTGTAGACCAGCTGAAATCCATGTGGGGCGAGGGCATGAGTGCCAGCCAGATCGCCAAGGAACTCGGCGGCGTCACACGCAACGCGGTTATCGGTAAGGTACACCGCTTGGGATTGTCGAGCCGCAATCAGGGCAAACCTGAATCGCTGCCTGAAAAGTCGGCCACCGCCAGCGCCGCACCCGCCGCTGCGGAACCCGCCGCACGGGCGAAACCCAAAGCTGCGGCGGTTGAGCAGCCTGTTGAAGAGGTCGCGAAAAGCGCCGAACCCGCTCCAAAGGCCGCAGCGGAGGGTGGTGACGAGTCTACGACACTGCCCGTGACATCAGACGGCGCAGCGCCTGCGATGCTGATTCCGAGCGAAAACGCGGTCAATATCGCCGAAATCGACCGGACCGCCCGCAAGCTGGGCCTGATGGACCTGACCGAGCGGACCTGTAAATGGCCGATTGGCGATCCGAGCCGGGGTGAGTTTTACTTCTGCGGGCAAGTTTCGGTTGCCGGCAAACCCTATTGCGAAGGCCATGCGAAGGCGGCGTATCAGCCGATGTCCTCTCGCCGCGACCGCGAACGCGCCCGTGCAATCCAGCGCCCGGCCATCACGCGCAGCGCCTGAAGTCTTTCGCGCTTGCTGCGGGATCTCTTTCAGCGAAGCGCTCTCGCCCAACAGACCCCGCCTCGGAGTGCGGGGAAGGGAAAAATGGTAACGGTCAGTATTTAAGGCCGTTGCTATTAGAGCGTTATCAAGGGCAATGGGTTCATTGCCCGACTCGGAAAACGCGCCAAAACAAGAAGTTAGACTATCCGGAATGATCCTTATATCGTTCAGGATGGTCTAGAGAATTCAGACTCGATTGACTGAAAAACAACCTCTCAGGGCACGAGGCCGGATCATCTGCCTTCGCAGATGATGACATTGTTTTTTGTGTGAGAAATTATCGAGCAAGGTGGAAGCACCTTGCGACTCGGAAATCGCGAAAAAAAACCAGAGATTACAGCGTTCTGCGTGATGCGGTAGTCGCAATGGCGGGACCGAAGACTATTCAGCCTCCGCCAGCGGCTCCAATGTCAGCAAGCTGCTGCCATCCTCAACCTGATCGCCTTCACCAACCAGCAATGCCGCAACCACCCCGTCACGCGGCGCTTTGAGTGATTGCTCCATCTTCATCGCCTCCAGCACGATCAGCGTCTGCCCGGCTTTCACGGCATCGCCCACCGCCGCGCTGACACGGCGCACAAGGCCCGGCATCGGGGCAAGGATGCTGTCCCCCGTCGCTCCCGCCGCACGATCCACATCCAAGGGATCATGCATGGCAAAGCGGAACGCGCTCGCGCCGAGAATCACGACAATCCCGCCGTCACGGTGCAGCATTTCAGCGGCGACGCGGCGGCCATCGATTTCGACTTGCCCTGATTTCGTGTTATCCGGCCAATCAACCCGCTGCACGACACCGTCAATGCGCACGTCAAAACGGTGTGAGCCGAGGACGCGCACACTTGCCTCAATCGGGTTGCCATCCCGCAGGACTGTGACAGAATGCTGCGCCACACCCCACGCCCGCCATCCCGCCAGCGTTGACCACGGCGAGCTGCCTTCACCTTCGGAACGTGAAGGCAGGTCCAGTGCCGTAAGCGCCGCCAGGCTGACCGCATCACGCGGGGCATCCTCCGTCGGCGTAAGCGCAACCAGATGACGGTCAATCAGCGCCGTATCAACACGCCCCGCCGCAAAATCCGGCCGGGCGGTCAGCAGCCTCAGAAACCCCAGATTGGTATTCGTACCCGCAATTCGCGCTCCTTCAAGCGCCGCGCGCATCTTTGCCAGCGCCGCCTCGCGGGTGCGGTCATGCACGATCACCTTGGCGATCATCGGATCATAGAAGGCGGTGATCGTATCACCCTCGCGCACACCTGTATCGATACGGGCGATGGTATCGGGCATGTGCAGCCGCTCGATCCGGCCTGTCGCCGGCAGAAAACCCTTCGCGGGGTCTTCAGCGTAAACACGGGCCTCGAATGCATGGCCGAAGAACTCCAGCGACTCCTGCTGCAATCCCAGCGCCTCGCCCGCCGCCGCACGGATTTGCAGCTCGACCAGATCCAGCCCCGTAATCGCCTCCGTCACCGGATGCTCGACCTGAAGGCGGGTGTTCATCTCCATGAAATAGAAACGATCCACCCGCAGTCCGCCGCTGGCATCGACCAGAAACTCGACCGTCCCCGCGCCCTCGTAGTCAATCGCCTGAGCCGCCCGAACCGCCGCCTCACCCATCGCCGCGCGCATCCCGGCGGTCATGCCCGGCGCAGGGGCTTCCTCGATGACCTTCTGGTGACGCCGTTGCAGCGAGCAATCGCGCTCGAACAGGTAGACGGTGCAATCGTGGCGGTCGGCCATGACCTGCACTTCGATATGGCGGGGCGAGGCGACGAATTTCTCGATCAGGACATTGTCATCATCAAAGCTGGCTTTGGATTCAGCGCGCGCGCTTTGCAGGGCTTCCGCGAATTCCTCGCGCAGATCAACGCGGCGCATCCCTTTGCCGCCGCCGCCCGCACGGGCTTTGATGAGGACGGGATAGCCGATCTTATCCGCTTCGCGCGCCAGCAGATCATCGTCCTGATCTTCGCCGTGATAGCCGGGAACGACCGGAACCCCGGCTTCCTCCATCAGGCGCTTGGCCGCATCCTTGTGACCCATCGCAAGGATCGCGCTTTCGGATGGCCCGATAAAAGCGATGCCCGCGTCTTTCAACGCCTTGGCGAATTTCGGGTTCTCGGACAAAAAACCATAACCCGGATGCACCGCTTCCGCGCCCGTGCGACGGCACGCGTCAAGAATCGCATCAATCCGCAGATAGCTGTCTGAGACAGGGGCCGGGCCGATCCGGATCGCTTCGTCCGCCATTTCCACATGCAGCGCGTTGGCATCGGCATCGGAGTAAACCGCCACCGTTTTTATGCCCATCCGCGAGGCCGTGCGCATGATGCGACAAGCGATTTCACCACGGTTGGCGATGAGAATTTTACGAAACATCCGGCCCCACACAGCACCCCGCCGCTCACATAACGGCCCGGGCCAAGAATGACCCTTTTGCGGGGGAGGGCGCAAGGGGAAGTTGGGATGCTTTTCTTCTTGGAGCAGTGCGCAGCACTGCGACGCGCCTGACCCTCCCCCAAGGGTCACGCGCTTAGTCCCGATGGATAGATCGTTCGCAGACATGGCCTGTGTCGTCCGCAAACGCTTTGTGTTCGCTTCCCCTCCCCACCCTCACCGCCGGATCGCTAGTTTGCGGCGCTATGGAAGCAGATTTTGTCATCATCGGGTCCGGCTCTGCCGGGGGCGCCCTCGCATCGCGGTTGTCTGAAGACGGGCGGCACAGCGTCATTGTGCTTGAGTTCGGCGGAACCGATATGGGGCCGCTCATCCAGATGCCCGCCGCGCTCAGCTATCCGATGAACATGAAGATGTACGACTGGGGCTACGAGTCCGATCCTGAGCCGCATATGGGCGGACGGCGGATGCACTGTCCGCGCGGCAAGGTGATCGGCGGGTCGTCCTCGATCAACGGCATGGTCTATGTGCGCGGTCACGCGCGCGACTTCGACCACTGGGCCGAGAGCGGGGCCGACGGTTGGAGCTATGCCGACGTGCTGCCCTACTACAAGCGCATGGAGAACTGGCACAGCGGCGGCCACGGCGGCGATCCGGAATGGCGCGGCACAGACGGGCCGATGCATGTCAGTCGCGGCAAGCGCGCGAACCCGCTCTATCACGCCTTCGTTGAAGCCGGAAAACAGGCGGGCTACGAGACGACCGACGATTACAACGGCGAGAAGCAGGAAGGTTTCGGCCCGTTCGAGCAAACCGTCTGGAAAGGCCGCCGCTGGTCCACCGCGAATGCCTATCTGCGCGACGCCCTCAAACGCCCGAATTGTTCGATGATCCAGTGCTTTGCCCGCAAAGTCACCCTCTCAGAGGGCCGCGCCACGGGCGTTGAGATCGAGCGCGGCGGCAATATCGAAACTGTCACGGCACGGCGCGAAGTTATCATCTCCGCATCCTCGATCAACTCCCCGAAAATCCTGATGCTCAGCGGCATCGGCCCCGCCGCTCATCTGGCGGAGCATGGCATCGAGGTTGTCGCCGACCGCGCGGGCGTGGGGCAAAACCTGCAAGATCATCTCGAACTCTACATCCAGCAAGCCTGCACCCAGCCGATCACGCTGTTCAAATACTGGAACCTGCT
>CALDZQ010000252.1 GCA_937944035.1 uncultured Neomegalonema sp.
CCCGTCAGCGTCAACGGGCCGTTTATGAGTATATTTTCGTTCCCGACGCCCGCGAATGCGGTTGTATTTCCCAGTACCAGACTGTCGGTTATCGTGGCCGTCCCGTTGCTGGTAAATCCGCCGCCCGGCGCGTCGTCACCGGATGTCGAGTTCCCGGTGATCGTGCTGTTAATGATCGCCAAGTTGCCGTTGCTGTAGATTGCCCCGGCGCGTGATTCGTCGCCCGTCGTGAAGTTTCCGCTGATCGTACTGTTGGTAATGGTCGCATCACCGTTGACGCTGAAGCCGCCCGCGAAGGCGTAAACACCGGATGTGGAGTTTCCGCTGACCGTGCTGTTGGTCATCGTGACATCGCCATTGCTGTAAAATCCGGCACTAAAAGACCGGTTTCCGCTCGTGGAATTTCCGCTGACCGTACTGTTGGTCATCGTAACGCCGCCATTTGTGTAAAAACCGCCCCCCACCGCGTAATAGCCTGAGTTTGAGTTGTCGCGGAGTATGCTGTTCGTCAGTGTCAAGCCACCCGCGTAGATCGCACCGCCGTTCGCTCTGTTGCCGGATGTGGAGTTACCTGCGATTACGCTGTCAATAATCGTCAGCGGATCCGTGGTGTATATCGCCCCTCCGTTTAAGCCGCGTGCCGTTGTGTGGCCGCCTGTGATGGTCAGGCTGTCGAGAGTGATTTCGGCGCTGCTTCTGAAAATCCGGCTGTTATCGTCGAGCAGTCCCGCGCCGCTGGCCGCGACATTGGTGATGCCGTCTGCGTCGGTAACATCATTTCCATCCGCATCGCCGCTGATCGTGATGACCCCGCCGCCGTCGATCGTAACGTCTTGAGTGACTCTGATCACGCCCTGAACAATCCGCAGGGTGGTGTCAGCCAGCGAGGCATCGAACACAACCGTGCTGGCCTGACGATCCGCGTTCGCAATGGCAATCGCTTCGCGCAGGCTGGTCACGCCGTCATTGGCGGTGATGTCGGCGGCGGTATCAACAATAATGGTTGCCATGTTCATAAACCTCTCGAAAGAAACGGATGCGATTTCCGGGTCGCAAGGTGTTTCCACCTCGCTCGAAATCGCTCTGAATTTATAAACTATTAGAAGAATGTATTTCTTTTCGCAACTATGGCCGCTCGCGATCATCAGGAGTCAGGGATTGCGCCAAAGGCGGACGTTTCCTGATGTTTTATGATCTGCACCCAAGAGGAGAAAGGGCTTATCGCGCCTCAACTTGCGGCAAATTCCGGCGCAGCAATTTTCCGTTGGCGCTGCGGGGGAGCGTGTCGGTGAGGTGGAAGGTTTTGGGAATTTTGTAGGCGGCGAGGGCGGTCTCGCAGTGCCGGGTGAGGTCGGCGGCGGTGGGGGCGGCCCCTTCGGCGGGGACGATCCAGGCGCTGATGATGGTCAGGCCGTCGCGGACGGGGGTTTCGGTGACGGCGGCCTCGGCCACGGACGGGTGGCGGGTGAGGGTTTCTTCGATTTCCAACGGCGAGACGCGGTAGCCTTGGGCGTTCATCAGGTCATCGTTCCGTCCGGCATAGGCAATCGCGCCGTCTTCGCGCATGACCACGCGGTCGCCGGTTATGAACCAGTCACCGCGTGTGGCGGCGGCGTCTTCGGCCTCGTTTTGCCAATAGCCGAGCATCAGACCGTCATCGCTGCGGTCGATGGCCAGCAAGCCCTCCTCACCGCGCGGCAGCGGGTCGGTTCCGTCTTCGCCCAGCACCGCCACCCGCCGCCCCGGCTGTGCCCAGCCGATCCAGCCCGCGTCAGCCTGTCGGGTCGGGGAGGCGGAGATGAAGGTCGAAACCTCGGACATGCCGAGCGATTCAAGCAGCGGTTTGCCGGTCTGTGCGGCCCAGTCGGCTTGGATTTGCGCGCCCAGTTTCTCTCCGGCGGTCAGGGCGTGGCGCAGGCTGGCGAAGTTTGCGCGCGCATCCGTGCCGTATTTGAGGATGCGGCGGTAGACGCCCGGCACGGCGGCGAACACCGTCGGCTCCCAGCGTTTTGCCAGCGGCCCCCATGCCTGTGGCGCGCGTGATCCGGCGTTGAGGATGGCGGTTGCGCCCGCGCTCCACGGGTCTGACAGGCCGACGCCGAGCGTGTAGGTCCAGTTGAACGCGCCCGCGTGCATCACCCGATCCTCCGGCCCGAACCCGTGCCAGCCCGCGCGCATCATCCGCCGCGCCCAAGCCGAACGCTGCGCGTGCAACACGCCTTTGGGTGTGCCGGACGAGCCGGAGGTGTAGACGAGGAAGGCGGGGTCGTCTTTGTGCGTATCGGCGTAGTCAGCCGGTTCCGCAGCGGTCAACGCATCGGGGGCAATCACTTGCGCTCCCGCCAGATCGAAATCGGGCGCATCATCGGACAAGAGGGCAAAGCGCGGCGTGGCATCGGCTGCGATATGGCTGAGTTCGCGCGCGGAAAGCTGGGAGGACAGCGGCATCGCCACGCCGCCCGCCGCAATCACGCCGAAGAAGGCCACCGGAAACTGTGGTCCGTCGCCGAGGCGGATCAACACCCGCTCCCCGCGTTGCAGGCCCGCCGCGATCAGGGCGGCGGCGGCTTTGCGCACGGCGCGGTCGATTTGTGCAAACGTCCACGTCTCGCGCGCCTCCTCAGGCGCATCGCCATCGACGACGATCAGCGCGGGTTTATCGGCCAGCCACGTCGCAGGCTCGCGCACGGCATAGGCGGCCATGTTGAACCGCCGGGCGCAGGGTTTGGGTGTGCCGTCGGCGTAGAGGCTGGCTGTGGTCACAGAAACTCCGCTTCGATGTCAACGCTGTCGGATACGCCGATCTTGTCTTTATGGTCGGCCAGCCAGGTATCCATCGAGGCGTGGCCCGCTGCGCGCAGTTGGGTCAGGACCGCCCAGTCGGGGGTCATCTTGGTGGCGACGCCAAAGCTGCGCATGGTGGCATCGTCGCGGACGGAGTGGATGCGCAGGCGCTTCCATTTGCCTTCGGGGATGATCCCACGGTCGAGCAGGCTTTGCACAAACGACACGGCGCGCATTTCGCGCATCAGCGAGGCGTTAAAGCTCAACTCGTTGATGCGGTTCGAGATTTCCTGTGCGGTTTGCGGGACTTCATCGCGTTCAATCGGGTTGATATGCACGATCAGCACGTCACGGCATTTCGCGCCGTAGATCAGCGGGTAGAT
>CALDZQ010000253.1 GCA_937944035.1 uncultured Neomegalonema sp.
TTGCCAAGGCATTCAGGCTCCATCAGTTCCCACATACGGTCAGTGATAACACTACGATCCGATTCCACAGCAACCTCCTTAAAAGGAAGCATGAATCACAATTCAGATCAGTTGGGAATCCCAATACTCAACAGACCCTAGCGCGCCGCGTACTCGGCCATGAAATGCTTCACCGCGTCGGAAGGCGTCATCGACGGGTCATCCCAAACCGTCTGCACCGCCGCCTGTATCTGCGAAATCCGCTGTTGCGGCAGGGACAAGACCATCGAGGGGACGCTGCTGTCAGGCTTCGCCAAAATCGACATGCCAAGCCGCGCGCAGGCGTCAAAACCATCGGCGGCAACGCTGTCAACAACCGGCAGAGACCCTTTGATCTGCGCGAACAGCTTCTGGTTTTCGGGGGCGAGCACAACATCGATCAACACCTTCTGCGCCTGAGGGATGTTGTCAGTGGTGTTCTCCGGTAAGACGAAGACATCCAGCACAAGGCTCATCACATCGTCATTGCCCGGCGCGGGCACACAGGCGAAGTCGCGGCCCGGCACTTTCCCGGCGTTGAGAAACGCACCTTTCGCCCAATCGCCCATCACATGCATCGCCGCCGCACCCGCTATCACATCAGCAGTGGACTCGCTCCAATGGCCTTTATGGGCATGGTCCGGGCTTACCGCCTCGTCGCGCAAACGCATCAGCAACGCGAACACCATCTCCATATCCGACGCGTGTTCAGGATCATTCAGGGTCGCATCGATCATATGCCGGTACAGTTCCCCACCCCCGACATCCAGCAACACCGTCAAAAACAGCAACGTGCGCTCCCACGCCGTCCCGCCCAAAGCAAGCGGACGATACCCCGCCGCCCTGATCTGCACCGACTGATCGAGAAAATCCTCCCAATCACGCGGCGGTGACAGGGAAAGGCTCCGGTATATATCGAGATTGATCCACGCCCAGTTTTCCGTGTGCAGCCCGACAGGCAAAGCCCCTGTGCCGCCCTCCACCCGCAGCAACGACTGCACCACGGGCAGCAGCCTGTAGCGGTCGAGCGGTCCGGCGACTTCCTCAAGCGGTTTGGTTATGCCCAGCGTTATCAGCTGCTCTATATCGGGGCCGCCGTGCCACTGCACCGCTGCGGGCGCATACCCGTTCGCGATCCGCTCAATCGCATAGCTTTTCAGCGCGGCTTCGCTTTTGCGCGGTGTGCAGTACATGACATTGTCATCTTCTTTCATCCGCTCAACAAACACATTCAGCGCCGCCCGTTCGGATGGACTGGTCCAGAAATGCAGCAACTCAATCGTCTCTGCGCGGGCGGCAGAGGCCGTTACGATAAACGCCAGGAAAAAAGATCCAATTTCCCTCATGTCCCATCCTAACCCTTTGTCTTGGTCTCCACACCGACAGTTTCTGCCGCACGTAAAAACCGCTCTGCAGGAAAAATCAGGCTGACACAGCTGCCCTCGCCCGGAGCGCTGTCAATATCAATGCGGCCGTTATGGGCTTGCGTGACCTTATTGGCGATGGCCAGCCCAAGCCCCAGACCACCGGCGGAGCGGCTGAACGCACTTTCAATCTGCTCGAACGGCCTTAGAAGACGCGGGATTGAGGCGTTCTCGATGCCAATACCGTAATCCGTTACCCGAATGGCAAAGTTCCCGCCTTGCGCACGACGCGCCGCGATCTTGATCTCAGTGCCCTCCGGCGAGAATTTAATCGCATTATCGACGATGTTAATCAGCGCTTGCGTCACGAGCCTGCGGTCAACCAACAGCCGCTCGCCCTGTTCGGAAAGATCTTGAAAATCAAGATCCACCGTCGCCTTATCCGCCAGCAATACGCGAGCGTCTGTGAACAGCTCATCAACGGTGACTTCTTCGTCATTGAGGACAACTTTCTCAGACTCAAAGCGCGTAAATTCCAGAATGTCGCCGACAACCTCCAAAAGATGCTGACCGCTTTTGTAAATATCTTCCGCATACCCGCGATAAGCGGGGATTGCGTGCTTTCCGAATAATTCGCTTCTCAGAATATCCGCAAACCCGATCACCGCGTTAAGCGGCGTACGCAGCTCGTGGGATACGACACCGAGAAATTCCGTGCGGGAACGAAGGCCGCGCCGGGCATCTTCGTACAACACACGCGCCTTGCTCTCTGCCTGGTGAAGCGCCGCGTTTTTCCGCGCGAGATCGGCCGAGAATTGAACTTCCCTGAGAATCGCCTCTTTCTGACGTGCAAGAGCCGGACTGATAATCCAGCGCCACGTGACAAACAAAAGCATCAGGGCCAGCGTGATGGCGCTGACGATAAACTTGTGAAACCGGTTGATATTCAGCGCTTGCTGCTCGCGCGCTTCCGTTGAAATTTCTTTCAGCGCCTGCCCGACCCTGCTGCTGCGCGCGGCGGCGAGGTCAATGATGGTCGGCCTGGCATAGCGCGTCTTCAGTGTCTCAAAATCGGCATCCACAAACAGGCGCGCCCGTTTGATAAAAGCGTCCAGCCGAGGAACAACATACGGCAACAATTCCTCCGATTTCGGCCCGACCGCTTCGAGTTCAGATGAAATCTTCCCGATCGACTCTTCCAACTGTGCAAGCCTGCCCTTAAGACCCGCCTGAAGCGTTTTGATGTAAGGCAAACTCGGCTCCGGCTCGGCCAATTCGTCGTAAAAATTCTGCAAAGACATGCTGACCTGCTCAAAGTCGAGGTGAATGCGATCAGCAGCCACGTCAAATGCAAGTATCCTTGAGGTTTGATTTTTACTAATGATGGAAAATGATAGAACAAATATTATGAGAAAAAACAGTATTGCATATGTCACCATAAATAAATTCCGGTGAACTTTCAAAACTTCTTCGGCATTTACATTTTTATAAGACATTTAATCGACCACATTTCATGCCAATTCATCGTATTTTGGTTTTCTACGCGAACATAAACTTTTTCAAAAGGACGTATTCGAGTAAGTGAGTGAATTTTATTTAATGCAGGCATCACCACTTCACAGAAGTTGAATTTTAAACGCAACACTACGCGCCCCGCCTGTTCAGCCAGGGCTAAAGCCGGAAAGCAGGAACTTTGTCGCAGATGCATAAGATTGCGAATCAGTTCGGATTTGTGTGAATGTAAGCGCATACATTTATAATGCAAGCGCTTACATTGATTGTCGATTGATTTATGCTTCATGAAGAACCCGGAAAGGGTAAAAATATGCCAAAACATAACGCGGATAACGTCCCCACTCTGGAGGACGTTGCCCGGCGCGCAAATGTATCAACCGCAACCGTTTCACGATGCTTGAACAAACCCGATTCCGTGCGAGAGGGAACGCGTCTGCGCGTCGAGCAGGCAATATCGGATCTGGGATATACACCAAACTTCGGTGCTCGCGCTTTGGCTTCAAACCGCACCGGCACGATCGGGATCATCATCCCGACGATGGACAACGCTATTTTCGCTCAAGGTATACAGGCGATGGAGGAGGCGTTGTCAGAACAAAACATCACATTACTCGTGGCAACCTCCGGCTATTCACCCGAAAGAGAGATGCTGAAGATCCGGGCGCTGGTCTCGCGGGGCGTTGACAGCCTCGCACTGATCGGCTTCGATCGGCCCGATACGGCATACAAATTTCTATCATCACGCTCAGTGCCCTTCGTTATATTGTGGAACTATTCCGCATCATCCCCTTACCCCTGTATCGGCTTCGACAATCACCGCGCCGCCGGAATGATCGCGCAGCGGGTGATGGATTTCGGACACCGTGACATTGCGATGATTGCGGGACGACGGGCCGGAAACGACCGTGCGACGCAGCGTGTTAAAGGTGTCGAGAATGCGCTGTCCGGGCAAGGACTCACACTGATGGCCGGCGGGCCGATAGAATCCGGTTATTCACTGGATGAGGGCGAAGCCGCCTGCATGAAGCTGATGTCAGGACCGAAGCGTCCAACGGCGATCATTTGCGGCAACGATGTCCTCGCCGCCGGTGTCATGCGCGGCGTCCGGCAGATGGGGCTGGAAGTCCCTGAGGATATATCGATCGTCGGTTTTGACGACATTGATCTCGCCTCAGCTCTGAATCCTGCCCTGACGACGGTACGCACACCGCATCGCCTTATGGGGCAAGCGGCGGCGAAGATGCTCTTGTCGCTTTCCGAACTCGACAAAGCGGACACGCGGCTGTGCTTTGACACCAAGTTGGTGAATCGCGGCTCTTTGGCCTCTGTAAAAACCTGAAAACCGCTATCGCACGAAAGCTGTCCCCCGCCGGAGCGCCGGACACGCGCCATATCGGGACACGATGCGCCGGAATGATCCGAACGCGACAGGTTGACGCGCATGAACGAAGCCACCCTTCCCCCAGCACACTGTTATGATTGCATTTTTTGAGAATGGCTCATGGCTTGCGACGCCTTTTGCTAACAGATCACTCACAGGGAAAAGACAATGGCCATCTAAAATATCGCCGCCACCGCGATAGCTTACAGAAACTGTGCCCTCACTTGCGAATACAGGTGCTGTCGGCGCAATGGCTCTCCTTGGCGCACAGCGCCACAGACGTTCGACCGCTGGGTGATCTCCTGAATGAGCATATTTCCCGATATGCTCCGGTCGTGCCACGGTCGCCGCTCTTTCCCGGAGTGGCGACCGTTTTTCGTTCTCAAGAGCAAATACATTGTATTTGAAAGATTTTCCGGACATTGCCCGAAAAAACTCCCGGACCGGATAACCCTCTCTCAACATCATTGCTTTACCCTGTCTGCAATCACCAAACGGGCCAGAGCCCGATTGCCTCGCAGGAGTATAACGATGAAAACCACCCTCTCACTGCTCGCTTTGATGAGTGTGTTCGCGCTTTCCGGCTGCGGCGACAAACCTGCGGATGCTAAGGCCGAAGACGATACAGAAGTCAGCGCCACCGTTTCCGAACCCGCGACACCGGTTGTTGCCGGAGAAGTGGCGACAGAAGCCGCCGAAGAAATCGCCGCTGCCGAACCGGAAGTCGAAATCGACGCCGTGATCGAATTCAAAGGCGAGGATGGCAAACTCGGACTGGAGCGCACCTCTCTCGAAATGATCTCGCCCGTCCACGATGCCGCCAGCGACACATGGTCGGTATTTGTGCAGCTGGACGAGGAAGCCGCCACCGCGTTCTACGACCTCACCACCAAAACCACAGGTGAGGCGCTGACGATCATGGTCGATGACAAAATCGTCGCAACGCCCGTGCTTGAGACGGCGGTTTACGGCGGGGGTTTTGTTTTTAACGTCGAAAACGGCAAAGCCGCTGACATGGTGGTCGCCACCCTCAAAGGCGTCGAGCCATCCACTTCCGTGGTCAGCGAACTGGCTCCGGCAGACGGTGCAGAGCCTTCGGATGAGCCGGAAACAACGGCTGTCACCACACAAACACCCGCAGAAGACGCGGAAGTAGCTGCCGAAGCGGATATTGAAGAAGATGATACCGGCATAGAATAAGCGAGTCGCAGGGGGACTGCGAAATGCCTGCGCTTCAAGGCCCGCCCCGGAGGAAACTCCGGGGCGTTTTCGCATTCGCAGACGGTCACAATCGCGATTGACCGATAATTCAAAACTTGGTTCTGGGATTGCATCATGTTATTGTGCAACGCAGCAATTTTTTGGAGACACCTTACTATGAGCAAAATGAACCCCTTCAATCCAGTGGATTGGGTTGCACTTGGCGTACTCCAACAAACCCTTGTTATGAGCGCAGCTGAGACGATCATGCGCCGCTCGGCACTCATGGGCGCAGGCCAAATGGGTATGCCTGAAGTCACGTCAATGATGATGGAAAAACCTACCGCAGTTGCGAAAGGATTTGAAAAAGCCGCCATCGCAGCCTCGAAAGGCCAGAATGTCGCTCAAGTCACATCGGAATTCCTGAAACCGATGACCACAAAAGCCTCCAGCAACGCCAAACGTTTGCGGGAGTGAATAAGCGGGGGCGGTTTATTCCCGCCCCAACATCCCCATAACCTCGCGCCATTCACCCGCCGAGACACCGCTATCCGCTTGCGTCACAGTCTCCCCCGCCAGCATCCGTTTCACGGCGGCCAGTGCCGGGCCTGATAGGGTCGCAGCGTTGAGGCGGTAATCCTCGAACGCCGCATAGGCCATCGGAACCCACGCTTTGGTCAGCTCGCCAATCGCATCCGCATAAACCCTGATCTCATATTGCGCATGAGCGTCCGCGCGCAGCCGCAGAAAGTGGAAAAGATTGTGCAGATCGGTCTTCCAATACCACTGCGTATAGGCGTTCAGCGTCAGGTTCATCCGCGCCAACTCCCGCGCCAAACCCTGCCGTGACGGGTCCAGCGCCGTCGGCTTGCCGTCCGCATCGGGCGGCCCCTCGTTCAACATCTCGTGATAGTGGCCATAGGTCAGCTCGGCATCTTCGCGCAGCAGGGTCAGCACGCGATGCGCCTCCTCCCCCTCCAACACATCGCCCCGTCCCTGCCGGTTTGTGCTGGATTGCGCGGCCAGCTGCTCCGGCGCGGGGATGTAGTATTCCTTGTCCATGATTGAATAGCGCGCGGAATACTCGTTCACGTTGGCGGTGCGATGCCTGATCCACTGCCGCGCCACGAAGATCGGCAGCTTCACATGCAGCTTGATTTCGCACATTTCGAAGGGGGTAGAGTGCCAGTGCCGCATCAGATAGCGGATAAGCCCTTCATCGTTCCGCGCCGCTTTCGTGCCACGTCCGTAGGATACCCGCGCCGCCTGCACAATCGCGCCGTCATCGCCCATATAATCGACCGCGCGCACGAACCCGTGGTCCAGCAGAGGCATTGCACTGTAAAGTTGCGCCTCCAACCCCGGTGACACCGCGCGATAGGTCGGCGTCTGATGCGCACGTTGCGCAGCGATTTCGGCGATCTGCTCAGGGGTCAGGCTCATGGGCTTTACTCTCGCGTTTGGGCGGCTAACTTCATCATGTGTTTAACGAACCGCCGGAGAGAGTCCAATGCCGATCGAGTACCTGCACACGATGGTGCGCGTCAAAGACATCGACGCCAGCAAGAAATTCTACTGCGACCTGCTCGGCCTTGAGGAGCGTTCGCGCAAAGACCTGACCGGGGCCAAGGCCACCCTGATCTTCCTGTGCCAGCCGGGTGGCGGGCCGGGCAATGATCTGGAGCTGACCTATAACTGGGATTCGGACGAGGATTACGACGGCGGGCGCAATTTCGGCCACCTCGCTTATCGTGTCGATAATATCTACGAGACCTGCCAGAAGCTGCACGATGGCGGCGTCACCATCAACAGCCCGCCCCGCGACGGTTACATGGCCTTCGTCCGCTCGCCCGACGGCATCTCCATCGAGCTGTTGCAACGCGGCGATGCCCTGCCCCCGCAAGAGCCGTGGGCCAGCATGGAGAACACCGGAGAATGGTAGCCTCCAATTTTTTTGCGAAAAGCCCTTCTTTTTTAACCCGCGCGCCCCTATATTGAGGATGTTCGCGCAAGCGGACTATGGTGATAAACGCGCGTGTAATAGATGGCTCGGACCCGGGGGCGGTACCCGGCGACTCCACCAAACATCCCGTCATTTGCGGGCGGATGGGGTCGAAATAGGATCGACGGACGTTGAAAGGCGTTAGCTTTTACCCGGCATTGTACCGCCGTTATCGGGCTATTCGCACAATTGCAAATGACAATAGTGCTCCGGTTGCTCTCGCTGCGTAAGCAGTGCGTAAACTGGAACTGAGCCTTAGTCCTTAGCCGGATTAAGCGGGGTTCGGAGGTACCTGGCAACAGAAACCTCCACTTCTCCAAATGTTTTCGGAATACCGTTTTTGCTCGCGCTTAACGCTAGTTGTCGCACTTCCAGCTTATCGATCTTCATCCACTAAAGGACATCAATGAAGTAGTGACGGGCAGAGATCAATAAAGTACCATACGATTGTTGGAAACGGTTCATCGGTTTTGCGCGATCAAAAATGCTCACAAGACTCATTTTAAAAAATTTCAAATCTTGGGAAAAAGTTGACCTGAAATTCGGTAAAATTACTGGATTATTCGGGACTAACTCCTCAGGAAAATCAAGTTTGATTCAGTTTTTGCTACTGTTAAAGCAAACGAAAGATGCCACTGACCGTGCCATTGCACTAGATCTTAATGGCCGATTTGTCCAACTGGGAACCATGCTGGACGTTATTCACAAACATGAGTCTGACCGTGAGTTAGCATTCTTTTTGGGATTTCGCTCGGATCAATCTGTTGCCGTTTCTGATCCTTCATATAGCCGCAATAAAATTGTTGCACGATCGTCGGAGTTAGCGATTTCCGCTCACCTTGAGATCTATGAGCAGCGGCCTCGGAGCCGAACTCTCCAATATCGAGTGGGTGATGCTGAGTTTACACTTAAACGCTCAGACGATGGTTCTGCGAAATTCGAACTCAAAGCAAAAATCCCCGACTCCGACTTCCGTTTCGTTCGAACGACAGGGCGGGCTTGGAAACTTCCGGAACCATCCAAGACTTATCAATTTCCAGATCAAGCTCGAACTTACTATCAGAATGCTGCTTTTCTCGCCGACCTAGAAGCAAAACTTGAAATCGCTTTGGATCGCCTTTTTTATCTAGGGCCGTTGCGTGATTACCCTCGCAGGGACTACCTTTGGGCTAGATCTCGACCAAGTGATGTAGGCGAAAAAGGCGAACGTGCAATTGACGCAATCCTAGCCGCACAGGAAGCTGGGATTATGCTCAATTTGAAACCAAAAGGACGAAAGAAACCGTTCGCAGAGATCATTGCTTTTTGGCTACGAGAAATGGGTTTGATTCATTCATTTAGAGTTGTTGAAATTGCAAAGGGATCTAATCGCTGGCAAGCGAAAATCCAGACACGGCATGGGGGAACAGAGGTATTACTGACCGACGTGGGATTTGGCGTGTCGCAGGTTCTGCCCGTAATTGCACTCCTATACTATGTACCTGAAGGCTCTACCGTCGTTCTTGAGCAGCCAGAGATCCATCTTCATCCTTTGGCGCAAGCTGGGCTGGCTGATGTGATAATTAACGCCGCCACACACCGAAAAATTCAAGTCGTTTTGGAAAGCCATTCTGAACATTTGCTTCTGCGACTCCAGCGGAGAATTGCCGAGCAAGAGATCGATTCGAAAGACGTACGATTATATTTCTGTGACGCACCTAAAGATAAATCAAGGATCGAGGAACTTGAGCTAAACTTGCTAGGTAGAATTGAAAATTGGCCTGATCAGTTCATGGGTGACGCATTCTCGGAAACAGCCCAAGCAGAAACAGCTCGCCTTAATAGGCTAAAGGCAACTGCAGAGTAATGCGGCGCGTAGTCGATACGAATGTTCCCATTGTAGCGAATGGTCGATCAGATGGTCCTAACGCACCAACTATTGATTGCCGCCTCGCCAGCGTTTCCTTCCTCAATAAGCTGTTGAAAAATGGAAAAATCTTGTTGGATCAAGCTGGCGAAATTCAAGAAGAATATCGAACCTATCTTAATCCTCGAGGGGAGCCGGGAGTTGGTGATCGTTTTTACTTGACCATCTTGCAAAGTGGTGTCGACAAAGTCGAGCGGATCAATTTGGAAAAGCGTGCAGATGGTGAATTTTGCGACCTACCACAACCAGTAATTGATGCGGGATTTGACCCGAGCGATAGAAAATTTGCGGCCCTCGCGGGAAAAGAAGGCGTTCCTATAGTTAACTCAACTGACAGCGATTGGGCTGAGGATCTCGTGGTACTGAACGAAAACGGTATCAAGGTAGTTTTTTTATGTGGGGAAGATCCCAATGACTGGTTCGAATGAGTTTGCGATCCGCATATTCGGAAAGCTAAAGGATCGGAATGCAAAAAACCGCTTCACCACAGCGCGCAATCCGCTATTATCAGGCGGCGAAAGCGTGTTTTGTGTTATTCGCAGAAGCGGGGCAAACAGTGGTTGCAGGACCGATAGATTATCTTGAGTTGACCCGCGAGGGGTTGCGCAGCGTCATGGCAAAATCGCTCGCTCATACGATTGAACACGGCTTGTTTGATGAACAACATTTTTTCATCACCTA
>CALDZQ010000254.1 GCA_937944035.1 uncultured Neomegalonema sp.
ATGATCTCGGCGCGACGCATGAGCGGCCTCACAAGTTGACAAAGAGATTCCGATCCCCGGCGGTTCCGGGACGCATTCGGTCAGGTTTTTCGTAAAAACCTCCGGGCGGTGATTGCACACCGACCGCCCGGAAAGCGCGACTTTACTTGATCGCGCCGGACGCCTTGAGAATTTTCTCATGGCGTTCGATTTGTGTGGTCCAGTAAGCTTCGAGATCTTCACCGGACATGAAGTCGCCCATCAGCGATTTCTTCTCTTTGTACTCCTGCCAATCGTCAGAAGCGTACACTTTCTCGAACAGCGCCGTGTAGTAAGCCAGCGCCTCATCAGACATGCCCGGCGCACCGACAACAGCGCGCTGCATGAAGTACGCAAACGGCTCACCGATACCGATCTCGTTCAAAGTTGGTACGTCAGGGAACAATGGCAGGCGCTCGTTGGTGAAAGCGACCAGTGGGATCACGTCACCACTTTCATAAAAACCAAGTGCTTCGGACGGGTTATTCACCGAAGATTGGATCTGCTTACCGGCCAGATCTTTGGCAACTGCTCCGCCGCCTTTGTAGGGAATGTACTTAATATCGAGACCAAACGCCTTGTTCAGGTGATCTGTGACGATATTATCTTCAGAGTTCTTGCCCGTACCGCCCATGACCCACTTATTGCCACGTTTTCCGGCCTCATCCAGAAACTCCTGGAATGTGGCGATACCCTCGTCCTTATGAACCCACAGCAGGAACGTGTCTTCAGCCATGCGGCCAACAGGCGCGAATGCAAGCGAGTCAACCTTAAGACCGGGCTGGCGTAAGGGCGTGGTGAAGAACGAGTTCAATGTCACCATGATCGTATGATCGGGGTCATTGACGCCCTTCATATAGGTTAGCGCTTCCGCACCTGAGCCACCGGACTTGTTGGTTGGAACAAGAGGCTTGCCCGCAAGTTTTTCTTTCTCAACGATGGATTGCATCAGACGGGCCATTTTGTCCGCCCCACCGCCTTTACCGGCCATAATGACAAAATCGATTGGCTTTGAAGGTTCAAATGCGACGGCAGCGGTGGCGGTGGCTGCCATTCCGAGCGCAGCCGCGCCGAGCACCAGCTTTTTCATGAGTTTCATTCGTTTCTCCTTTGCTATGCGCCCTGTAGCGAGCGCTAATCGTTGCTGTCGGTTTTTCCGACTTATGATTTCGTTCACGTGCAAGTATACTCCAATGGAAGCACCCCATACGCAACAAAATTTCGTATGATATAGCACGCACGCATTAATGAACAAGGATCACGGGGATCATCGCCTGGTCAACCACAACTTGAGTATTCCCTCCGAAAACGGTTTCGCGTTCGTGACTGTCTCCGTAAGCGCCCATAATCAGCATATCCGCGCCCGAAGACACAGTATGCTCCAGCAATGCGCGCCCGATGCTTCCCTTGGCTTCGAGGCGGTCCAACGAAGCATGAACCCCGGCTAAAGCGAGATAGGCGATCAGGTCTTCACAGGTCGCGCCGTGAATCTCCTCACCGGCAGATAGAATCGTCACTTTATCGGCCCCTTCGATCAATGGCATCGATAACGCCACAGCACGTGCCGCTTCGATGGACCCGTTCCAACCGATAGCAACATGCTGACCAAGCGTGAGCGGAATATCCTCACGCGGCGGACACATAAGCACAGGACGACCGCTTGCAAACAATGCCGCTTTTAAGGTGTTAGAACCAAGGTTACGGTCACGATCAGGCTTTGCGACGCAGATGAGGTCGGCAAGACGCCCGTGATGCTTGAGAACGTCAATCTGGCGGCCTGCCGCTTCCTGCCATGACGCTGAGGGTGTTCCGCTAACAGGCCCACGCTCCTCAATCTCCATCGCCTTTATGAGCGCGCTGAACTCTGTATGCAGCGCTTGCTCCTCTTCATCGGCGAGTTTGGTGGCGGACTCCATGAGTTGATCCCGCATCATGCGGGGAATAGGGACACCAAAGGGCATCATATCGTTCGGACGGGCGCGGCAGTGAAGCACCGTGATATGCGCGTCAAAACGCTTTGCAAGCACAACGGCGTGAGCGAGGACATTGTTGCCTTTGCCATCACCCCGAACCGGAAGCGTGATCGTGCGTAGCGCCATATCAAATTACTCCCCAGAGCGGATTTCTTGTTATCTGGAGCGTTTTCGCCCTCTCATTTTATAATAGCCGCCCCGAAGGGTGTCCGGGGCGGCTATCAGTGTTTTAGAACAGGCCTTGCACGTTTCCGTCGCCGTCGAGCATGATGCTCTCGGCGGACGGGACGCGCGGCAGGCCGGGCATCGTCATGATCTCACCGCAGATTGCGACGACAAAACCCGCCCCGGCGGACAGACGGACCTCGCGGACAGGAATATCAAACCCCGTCGGCGCGCCGCGCTGGTTCGGATCGGTCGAGAAACTGTACTGGGTTTTCGCCATACAGACCGGCAGCTTGCCATAGCCCTGATCTTCCCATGCCTTGAGCTGATCGAGGATTTTCTTGTCCATCGTCACGCTGTCCGCGCGGTAGATACCCTTGGCAATCGCTTCAATCTTATCGGCGAGGCCCATATCATCAGGGTAAAGCGGTGCGTAATCCGCTTTGCCGCTTTCGACGATCTCGACCACTTTATGCGCCAGCTCTTCCGTGCCCGCGCCGCCATTCGCCCAGTGCTTGCAGAGGATCGCCTCCGTGCCTTGGGAAGCGACGTATTCCTTCACCGCCTGCACTTCAGCGTCCGTATCCGTTACGAAGTGGTTGATCGCAACAACGACAGGAACGCCGAACTTGCCAAGATTCTCGATGTGGCGGCCAAGGTTCGCACAGCCGTTCTTAACCGCATCAGGGTTTTCAGTCCCCAGATCAGCCTTCGCAACACCGCCATTCATCTTCATCGCACGAACCGTGGCAACGAGGACGACGGCTTTGGGTTTCAGACCAGCCTTACGGCATTTGATGTTGAGGAATTTCTCCGCACCCAAATCAGCTCCGAAGCCCGCTTCCGTGACCACGTAATCGGCCAGCTTCAACGCGGTTTTCGTGGCAACCACCGAGTTACAGCCGTGGGCGATGTTCGCGAACGGGCCGCCGTGGACAAAGGCCGGGTTATTCTCAAGTGTCTGCACGATATTGGGCTGCATCGCGTCTTTGAGCAGCACGGTCATCGCACCATCCGCCTTGATGTCGCGGCAGAAAACAGGCGTGCGGTCGCGGCGATAGGCAACGATCATGTCGCCAAGACGCTTTTGCAAATCATCCAGATCATTGGCGAGGCACAGGATCGCCATAACCTCGGACGCCACCGTGATGTCAAAGCCTGTCTCACGCGGGAAACCGTTGGCCACACCGCCGAGCGAGCAGGTGATCTGACGCAGCGCGCGGTCGTTCATGTCCAAAACCCGGCGCCAAACAACGCGGCGCACGTCGATTTCCTGCTCATTCCCCCAGTAAATGTGGTTGTCGAGCATGGCCGAGCAAAGGTTATGCGCGGACGTAATCGCGTGAAAATCGCCCGTGAAGTGAAGGTTCATTTCCTCCATCGGCACGACCTGAGCGTAACCGCCCCCCGCAGCACCGCCCTTCATGCCGAAGTTCGGGCCGAGCGACGCTTCGCGGATGCAAACGCAAGCGTTCTTGCCGATCTTGTTCAGACCGTCACCCAGACCAACCGTCGTCGTCGTCTTGCCTTCGCCCGCAGGCGTCGGATTGATCGCTGTCACAAGGATCAGATTCCCGTCGGCATCACCCGCTTTGGACTTAATGAACGCCGCCGAAACCTTCGCCTTGTCGTGGCCGTAAGGCAGCAGATGCTCACCGGGAATGCCCAGCTTCGCGCCAATCTCCTGAATTGGTTTCTTGCTCGCCTGGCGTGCTATCTCAATGTCCGACATCTCGACTTCCCCTTGGATGGCTGAATGTGATCCGTGATTCCAATAAAACTTGAATGAATGAGGTTTTCATAAAAGGCAATAAAATTTCCTATCAGGCAAAAGAAGTGCGTATAATGTGGTCCTTGCGTGGCTTTATAAATCCGGCGTCGAAGGAGAGTGAGGGCAGATTGGTGGCGGGCCTTGCTAACCGCCCCCGACTCCCCGCATTATAACAAAATACCCTGACTCTGAGGATCGCCCGCCGATGGACCTGACCCCCGACGCAATGCTGGCCGCGCTCGCCTGGCAGATTGAGCTGGGCGCGGATGAGGCAATCGGGGATGATTTCATCGACCGGACCCTTGTGGTCGAAAAACCGCCCGAACCTGCCCGCAAAATCCCCGCCAAAGCCGCAAAACCCGCCCCACCCCGCGCCGATGTCAGCGGCTGCGCCGATCTGCCCTCCCTGCGCGCGGCGATGGCGGCATTCGCCCATCCGCTTCAGGAAGGAACCCGCAACTGCGTCTTCGCGGACGGCAACCCGGCGGCAAAGGTCATGATTATCGGTGAAGCCCCCGGACGGGACGAAGACATCCAAGGCCTGCCCTTCGTCGGCCGCTCCGGCCAGTTGCTCGACCGGATGCTCACCGCCATCGGCTTGTCGCGCACGGCGGAGGAGCCTGAGAAAGCGGTCTACATCACCAATATCCTGCCGTGGCGCCCCCCCGCCAACCGCACGCCCAGCGTGGACGAGTCGCAAGCCTTCCTGCCCTTCGTCAGCAAGCATGTAGAGCTGATCGACCCCGCTTTCATCGTCACGATGGGCAATGCCTCGACCAAGACTCTGCTCGATACGACCACGGGGATTATGAAGCTGCGCGGTAAATGGGCGGAGATTGACATCGGCGGCCGCCCCCGCCCCGTCCTGCCCATGCTCCACCCCGCTTACCTGCTGCGCCAGACAATGGACAAACACAAGGCGTGGCATGATTTGCTGGTGTTGCAGGCGCGGCTGGAGAACTGAGATAATATAACCCTGCCCCGCACTTGATGCGGCCTTTTCGGGTACTGACAGGCCGCATCAAGTGCGGGGCAGGTGAGTTTCCACAATGAGAAAGACCCCCCATGACAGCCAGCCGCATAGACGAAACCCGCGATTTCATCCCCGTCGGCATCGCAATTCTCACCGTCTCCGACACCCGCTCGCTCGATGAGGACCGCTCCGGCGACGTGCTGGCCGGACGGGCCGAGGCCGCAGGCCACCGCCTCGCCGCCCGCAAAATCATCCGCGACGAACGCGCCGAGATCGCGGCCCAACTGCGCGCATGGATCGCTGATCCGGCAGTCGATGTGGTCATCTCCACAGGCGGCACGGGCCTGACGGGCCGCGATGTCACCGTCGAGGCGCATTTCGATGTGTATGAAAAAGAGATCGAAGGCTTCGCCGCCCTTTTCCACATGATCTCCTTCGCCAAGATCGGCACATCGACCATGCAAAGCCGCGCCTGTGGCGGGTTGGCGGGCGGCACTTACCTGTTCGCCCTGCCGGGATCACCGGGGGCGTGCAAAGACGGCTGGGACGGTATCCTCGCGCTCCAACTCGACTACCGCCACCGCCCCTGCAATCTCGTAGAGATCATGCCGAGGCTTGAGGAGCATAAGCGGCGGAAGTAGCGACCCTCACCGTTCCCGCCCGGACTGATCCCGTCATAGTGCAGTTACAATTTTGCGGTATAGAAGAGTGATGCGGACATTATTCGCCCTTTTGATCCTTTTTCCGTCAATCGCCTATGCCGATTGCGCGGTATTGCTGCACGGTTTGGCGCGCTCGTCTTTTTCATTGAGCGTCATGGAAGAGGCATTGAAAGCGAATAACTATCAGGTGGTTGACCCTGACTACCCCTCCACCAAAGCGACCATTCAGGAACTCGCGGACCGCACGATCCCGGCGGCCATTGCCGAATGCGGGCAAAACACACCGATCCATTTTGTCACCCACTCAATGGGCGGTATTCTGGTGCGGGTTTGGATGGAGAAGAATGATCTGCCAAAGCTTGGCCGTGTGGTCATGCTGGCCCCGCCGAACAAAGGGTCGGAACTGGTCGATGTTCTGGCCAAACTCGACCCGTTCGAGTGGATAAACGGCCCCGCCGGGCTGGAGCTGAACACCGGACCGAAATCCGTACCCAGCCGTCTTGGTCCTGTGGATTTCCCGCTTGGAGTGATTGCTGGGGACCAGACCCTGAATTTGATTTTCTCGGAGATTATTCCGGGGCCGGATGACGGCAAAGTCTCGGTCGCCAGCACCCGCGTTGAGGGGATGACGGATCACATCACGCTGGAAGTCACGCATACTTTCATGATGAACTCACCGATTGTGGTGGCGCAGACGCTGAAATTCCTGAAACACGGCGCGTTCGAGCCGGAATTGGATATTGTTGACGTTGTGACCGACGTTGTGGATGCTGTGGTGGAATAGGCATGAGATGAAAGTCTAACCTCAGCGAAGCGACGGCTGACAAGCCATCGGATAAAACGAGTTATGCCCGAAAAATTGAGATTGAGGGCCGATTTCGATCAGTGCAAATAATCTGATTTTCGACACTTGCAAAAGGTGTCACTCTAAAATGGATAAAATGAACCACATTCTGACCATCAACATAGGCGATCATCGTTTCACTTTCCTCCACTTGCCCGAAGCGTAAGAGCGGTAATCCCTTGAAAAATTGATAGACCCTATCAAAGACCGTCACATCTCCGAATTTGCGCATCGTGCCAAGAGGGTTTGTATAACCTCCAAAAAAGCACAACTTGGTCCAGTCGCCATCGTTGACAACAGCAAAATTGATCTTTTGCGATGGTTTCGCGTTATAAATTATCTCTGAAAAGTCCGCGTATTGTGGGTGACGGTGACTGAAAGCGAATGGAAATGTCGTCAACAAAACGACGACGGGAAATGCGAAAAGCAGATATAAAGCTCGCCTGACGTAACGCATCACATATCAGCCCCAACCAACCCCCACGCAAACGCCGCCGCCTCTGCCACCCGCGCTTCGTTCAGCCCCGTCTCAAACCCCCGCGCCTCAACGAAGGGGATCACCGCCTCGGTCGCGACATTGCCTTTCGCACCGGGCGCATAAGGACAGCCGCCCAAACCACCGACGCAGGCATCGAACACCCGCAAGCCATGCTCCAGCGAGACGGCGATATTCTCCAGCGCGCGGCCCTTGGTGTCGTGGAAATGCCCCGCCAGCCGCGCCGCCGGGGCAATCTCCAACACCGCGCGCAGCATGGCATCGGTCGTTTCGGGCGTTGCGTGGCCGATAGTATCGCCCAGTGAGACTTCATAGCAGCCCATCGCGAACAGCGCTTCGGCCACCCGCGCCACGGACTCCGGCGCAACAGGCCCGTCATAGGGGCAATCAGTCACGACCGAGACATAGCCCCGCACCGCAATTCCGGCTTCCTTCGCCGCCGCCGCCACATCCGCAAACCGCGCGA
>CALDZQ010000255.1 GCA_937944035.1 uncultured Neomegalonema sp.
TCTGCAATCAGACGCTCAAACCTTCGGCGAATATCCGATGATAGCGATAATCCCATGATCCAGTCCTCCCGAGGACAAGGAATCATGAAAAACCGCTCGTGGGAATCCCTGCGATTCAGATTTCACGCACTACGCTTTAAAACCCTCTCAGGCCGCATCCGAGATCGCGAAATACTTCTTGATATACTTCGGCACGGTCCACTCCAACCGCATCCCCGGCTCCATCACAAACGCGTCCCCCGCGCGGACGGTGCGTTTCGAGCCGTCGTCGAGATCGGTGATCTCCGCCTCGCCCTCGATAATGCAGCAAAACTCGTTGATCCCGTCCATCGTCGCGGTGAACACGCCCGCCTGACAATCCCAAATCCCACAGCGCGTCCCGCTTTTCGGCTCGTCCGAATACAGGCGCGAGGTCTGCGCCGGATTGCCCGATACCGTGCAGGCGGACACATCTTTATCGATTGCCGGGACTTCGGGGCTGCCAAACAGAATGAATTGCGGTGCGGTTGTCATGTCAGGGTTCCTCTCAAAAAACGCTTTGCACCCAACAGCACTACCCCCCCGACCGCAACTCTCCAACCACCTTTGAGATCGGCGCAATCGCAAGCGCGGGAGTGCGGATGCGCAGCCAATCGGCCAGCGCACCCATCGCGGTTTTATCCGCATCGATCAGCACAATCGCCGTGCCCCAGGTTAACGCGCGCTGCTCGGCATCGGCCAGCTTTTCAAGCGCCGCTGAGGCGCTGTCATTGCGGGTCACATAGACGCTGCCCTGCCCCGTCGGCACGCCCAGCGAACGGATACGCGCCCCGGCAAGGCTGTTCCTTTCCGCACCGCTGTCCACAAAGATCAGCCCCCGCGCCGCCAGTTCCTCACCCACAGCGCGCATCGACGGTTCGTCCCGCATCACCGGGCCGGAATTGCCACTGATCGCGCCCACATACCCTTCCGCCCGCACCAGATGCCAGCCCACCCGACGCCGCACTTCCGCTTCGCTCAGATGCAGATCCAGCACATTCGGATCACGCCCCAAATCCGGCCCGTAGCCCATTGGCACGATAACCATCGCCTCGCGCCCCGCTCTGCGAACCCGCGCGATACGCTCGGCCGACATCCCGAAGTCACCGGCAACCGCAAAGGTCAGCGGCGCAGTCCATTCCAGCGCCCGTTCGGCCAGATGAGAGCCGCGACCGTCATCCATGACCACGACCGCGATCAACCCCTGCGCCCCGGCCGTATCGAAGGGTTCCGCATGTTTCATCCACACGGGCAAATTCGCGGAGACACGCTTGCGCGCGATCACCGGGACGGGCGCTTCAAACACGGCTTCCGCCGCCGTGGGGACCGCCGCTTCGCTCAGCCGCGCGGCCACCATCTGATTGAACACCGCCATCAGGACAACGCTGAACAACGCCAGCAACGATGCCCCAAGCGCCATCATCCCGATCCCGATCTGATCGAACCAATGCGGCTCCGCAGCGTCCTCGTCCTCAAGGCCGGCGTCGATTTCAGGATCGTCAGACAGCACGTCACTCCTCATTGCGGGCCTTGACGTATCCCCCGCGCGCCTTCAAGAAAGACGCAAGGACGGGGACCATCAAAATGCTTTTGCTGATCGATAATTACGACAGTTTCACTTACAATCTGGTTCATGCATTCGGAATGCACGGCGCCAAAGTCAAAGTTGTCCGCAATGATGCCCTGACGGTGGACGAGGCGCTCGCCATGCGTCCGTCGGCAATCATCATCTCGCCCGGACCCAGCGATCCTTCCCATGCGGGGATTTGCGTTGACCTTATCCGCCAAGCCGCTGAATCCATACCGATATTCGGCGTCTGCCTCGGCCACCAGTCCATCGGCGAGGCGTTCGGCGGCAAGGTCGTGCGCGCGGGGGCGATCATGCACGGCAAGCTCAGCCCCATGCGTCATAAAAATACCAGCGTTTTTAAAGATTTACCGCAAGGCTTTGAGGCAACCCGCTATCACAGCCTCACAGTCGACCGTGACAGCCTGCCCGACTGCCTTGAAATCACAGCGGAAACCGATGATGGCATCATCATGGGTCTCGCCCACAAACAATACCCGATCCACGGCGTCCAGTTTCACCCCGAAAGCATCGCCTCCGAACACGGTCAGGCGCTGATGGGCAACTTTCTCAAGCTTGCGGAGGCCCGCTGATGTCCCAGCCTCTGAAAGCCCTGATTTCCATCGCCGTAGACCGCCCCCTGACCACCGCTGAGGCGCGTGACGCGTTCGAGGCCATCATGTCAGGCAACGCCACCCCCGCCCAGACAGCGGGCTTCCTGATGGCCCTGCGGATGCGCGGCGAGACGGTTGAGGAAATCACCGCCGCCGCCGACGTCATGCGCGCCAAAGCGCTGCCCGTCACCGCCCCGGACGGGGCCATCGACATCGTCGGTACAGGCGGCGACGGCAAGGGAACGCTCAATATCTCCACCGCCGCCGCCCTGATAACCGCCGGAGCGGGCCTGCCCGTCGCCAAGCACGGCAACCGCGCGCTCTCCTCCAAATCCGGCGCGTCCGATGCCCTGACGGCATTGGGAGTCAATCTCGACGCGGGTGTTTCGGCCATCGAGGCATGTTTGCGCGAGTGCGGCATGGGCTACATGGCCGCCCCGAACCACCACTCAGCGATGAAATACGTCATGCCCGCCCGCCGCGAGCTGGGTGTGCGCACCATCTTCAACATCCTCGGCCCGCTGACCAATCCCGCCGGAGTCAAACGCCAACTCAGCGGCGCGTTCTCGCCGGACTGGATCAGGCCGATGGCCGAAACGCTCGGCGCATTGGGGGCCGAGCGCGCATGGATCGTCCACGGCGGCGATGGCACGGATGAACTCTCCGTCGCCGCCCCCTCCCGCGTTGCCGCGCTTGAGAACGGCGCAGTCACCGAATTTGAGATCGCCGCCGCAGATGCGGGCCTGCCCTCGCACCCGTTTGAAGACCTCATCGGCGGCGAACCCGAAGAAAACGCCCGCCGCCTTGATGATCTGCTCAGCGGCGAAAAAGGCGCGTACCGCGATGCCGCCTGCCTGAACGCGAGCGCGGCACTGCTGATCGGCGGCAAAACGAAAGACCTGCGCGAGGGTGCGGATATGGCTGCCGAAAGCATCGATTCGGGTGCGGCCCGCCGTGTGCTGCAAACAATGGCCCGAATCACCAGCGCCGACGCATGACCCGCGCCTATGCCGGGGCTTTACGCGCGGCCGCCGCAGATCTCGGCGGCTGGTCTGATCTGCCATTCTTCACAGCGGGCGATTTCGAGGCTGTCCTGAGCCATCTGAACGATGATCCCGCTCAGATCATCCTGCCCCCCGCCGACACCGTCTTCGCCGCCCTCCGGCGCACCCGTCCTGAAAATGTGCGTGTCGTGATCCTCGGACAAGACCCCTACCCCACCCCCGGCCACGCCAACGGCCTCGCCTTCTCCGTCGCACCGGATGTCAAACTCCCGCGCTCTTTGTCGAACATTTACAAGGAGATGGACAGCGATATTGGCGCACATCCTGAGAATGGCGACCTCGGCATATGGGCTGACAAAGGCGTCCTCCTCCTCAACAGCACCCTCACCGTCCGCGCGGGCGAGGCCGGCAGCCACGCGAAAATCGGCTGGTCAACGCTGATCGATCAGGTGCTGATGCGGGTCCGCGATATGAACGGCATCGCCTGGCTCCTCTGGGGCCGCCATGCCCAAACAAAGCGCAAACTGATCGATGTGGGACGCGGCGAAAACACCCTCATCATCGAAAGCGTCCACCCCTCCCCCCTCTCCGCCTCACGGGGCTTCTTCGGCTCCAAACCGTTCAGCCAAATCGAAGCGCATGTGGGCGAGAGGATTTTCGGGTAGAGCGTTTTCAAGGGCAATGGAAAACAAGAAGTTATCCGTGAATGGGGCTTTCACTGCCCGCAAGGCTGGCGTCACTGGCGCGATTTCGTCGATCCCGACAATCCCGGCGATTTGGGGCCGGGCTGCGGCGAGGTGGCGGTATGAGCACCGAAAGCACGATTTCCGTCGCCATCCCTGCCGCGCTCGCCGCCAAGGTATTGGAAATGTCACCGGAGGGTCAAAGCATTGGCGAGGCCGTTGGCGGTCTGCTGCGCATGATCCTCGATGATTTGGGCGTGTCCGAGGACGCTGTGCCCGCTGAACCGCCAACGGAAGCCGAACTTGAACCGCTTATAGTCACCCCCGATTATCTT